>JAOZUO010000040.1:43224-50108 GCA_029938605.1 Deltaproteobacteria bacterium
CAGATCTTCACCTTCAACGTGGTAACGCCCACCGCTCTCTCCATCACCACGACGTCCCCCCTGGTAGACGCCCTTGTGGGGATCTCCTTCACCCAGACCGTGGAGCGGTCCGGGGGCAGCACCGGCGCCCAGTGGTCCATCACCGGCGGCACCAACCACGCCTGGCTCTCCATCGACCCGGCCACCGGCGAGCTCACAGGCACCCCCGCCGCGGGCGAAATCGGCCCCGTGTCGGTCACCTTGCGCGTGGAAGAGCCCCTGTTCCCCACCAACTTCGACGAAGTGACCTTTGCCATGACGGTCTACGATGGCGTGTGGGCCGAGAGCTTCGAGGGGGGGTGCCCGGCGGGCTGGAGCCTCGGCGGCAACTGGCAGTGCGGCACCCCCACCGCCGGCCCTGCCACACCATACGACGGGAGCAACTGCCTCGGCACCAACCTCTCGGGCGACTACAGCAACAACCAGACCTGGTCGGCTTGCGTGGCCGACTCGCCCCCCATCGACCTCACCGGCATCGTTGCGCCCCTGCTCCGGTTCCGCCTGTGGCTATCGACCGAGGGAAGCATCTACGACGGCGCAAACGTCAAGGTCTCCGCAGACTGCACGAGCTACACGACACTGGCCACCGACAAAGTCTACAACGCCACCGTCAATGGAGAGAACGCCTGGAACGGAAACGAGTCCTCCAGCGGCTGGCAGCTCGTCACCGCCAACCTCTCCGCCTACGCCGGTCAGACCATCTGCCTACGCTTCGCCTTCCGCTCCGACGGCTCCACCACCTATCCCGGCCCCTACATCGACGCCATCCAGATCGTACAATAAGCTCCCGACTCCCGACTCTTGACAACTCCGGTGCGGGCTCTCCAGAGACAAGTATCTCACCAGGGCGGCCCAGGGTTTGCGTATAGTGGGAGCCGAAGTTGCGCCCTGTTTGTTAGCATCGGAGGTCGTTCCATTGAGAATCCTGAACATCCCTTCCATCATCATGGTCGCCCTGGTCGCTCTGGTCGCCCTGGTCCTGGGCTGCCCGCTCCTGGGTTGCCCAGGCGATACCACCGCCGGAGACGACGCCCAGGTGGACGCGGGCGACAATCCCACGACGACCTACAGAGGCGACCGCGTTGTATCCATGGTGGTGGGCGAGACCCGAACCGCGTCGGTCTTGGTGGAGAATGCTGTTTCCCATCGGGTGGAGGGTCTCCCCGACTGGGCGACCCTGGACAGCGACAGCGGTGTACTGACCCTCTCCCCTGGGATCACCGGGCACGACGTCTTCACGGTGGAGGCCGACACAGCCACCGGAACCGAGGTCTTTGAGAGCATTCTACGGATCAGCGTCTTTCCCCGGGAGGAGGACATCCCCTCCCGGGTCGACGCCATGCCGGCCGAGGATATCGAGGAGTTGGTGCAGACGAAAGGCGCCATCGCCCTCACCTCCCCCCAGTTCTTCAAGAACCCGGATGGGGACACGTGGACCGTATGCCTGGCATATTTCCCGGAGTACGACGTCAATCAACAGATCATCACGGTGGACCTGAGCACGGGGTTGGTGGGAGTCAACGACACAACCCTGTTCAAAGACGAATCATGGCATCAGTTCGTCTCGGTTCCGGGGCCCAACAACACCTCCTACATCAACCCCAAAGGCGACGCCCTGATCCGCGTCCACGCATACGACACGGCCAGTCACACATGGTCCTACGACGTCGCCGGAACCCGGGAGGACCACCGCGGAAGCGGACAACCTTCCAAAATCGCCGTCGGGACAAACGGAAATATCTATAGCCTTGGCCGCACCCCCACAGGAGATCTCTCGGTTTTGGAGGTGGATCCGAACAACAACAACAGCACCAGATTCTTCACCGACATCTCCGCCAATGGAGACGTCGTGGCGGTGGCCGCCGACGATCTGTACGCCTACACTCTGGACAGCCCCTACGATGTCCGCACGTTGACCGCTATCGGCCTGGACACCGACGAAAGGACCGTGATCCACTCCAACGCCGGGGCCCAGATCTACCAGCGAAAACACGGAGTGGTTCTGCTCTCGGGCGGCACCTGGAGCTGGGTGCATCACGGGCAGGTTCTGGCAGCAACCGATCTGAACACCAGCCCCCCCTGGGGTCCCGATGAAACAGATCTATACGAAACCAGCACCCACTACCCAGCCCCCGCTCCCTTGGAAGAGTTCGACACCATCGGGCTCATTCCCGCCGAAAGCAACACGGGGAAGTTCTGGTTCGTGGATCCCAACGGAACCCCTGACCTCTACACCAGCGTGGACGTCCCCAACATCATCAAGTACCCCGAGACCCTCCGCGTAGGATTGGGGCTGAGCAATGGCAAAATTCTCTTCGCCGCTGACGGCTACAACGGCTACAGCCTCTTTGATCCGTCCACGAGCCAACTGGACAAGTACATCACCGCAATCAGCCGGATCAGCAACTACGCCGTGTGCGGTGAAGGGGAACTGGCTTACCTCTCGGGCTACTTCGGAGGACCTGTACTCAAATATGACATCACCAGTGAGTGGGACAACACCGTGAACGATCTGTACGACCCCAACACCCCTGTGCCATGGGCCAACCCGGAGTACCTGGGGCCCCTCGGCAACGACTACAACTTCGCCAAGACCTTCAGTTGCGCCATCGGTGCCGACCATAAGGCGTATTTTGGCGGCGAAAGGGTCAGGAGTGGTGTTGGCGGAGGTGTCGCCATCTACGACCCCGACACTGACGCTGTCACCGGTCACACCGAAGGCTTCGCCGACGAGAACGTACGAAACGTCGTCCGCACGGGATCCTACGTTGTGACCTCCAGCTACTCCGACTCCGGAACCAACCCCATTCGACTCGTGGTCCTGGACACCCGATCCGGGGCCATCGCCAGAACCATTGAGCCCGCCGGTGACATCACCGCCAACGCGGGTCGACTCTGCGGGCCCAACGTCCAGATCGCTCAGCCCGACGATGCCCCCGCTGTCTTCCTCCTCACAGAAACAGACGACGAGCTCACCTCACGGATCATCAAGGTCGATGTCGAATCTGGAGAGGTACTCTTCGACGTGACCCTCCCGTTCCCCAACGACGCTGGAGGCTACAATGACAACGGCCGCAGTGACATCCTCATGGCAGGCGACGGCTTCCTCTATGCCACGGTGAACCCCAGTCAATTGCTGATCCGCATGGATCCCGAGACGGGCCTCTACGAGCCCATCCGAAAGCTGAATCAGTCCGCCGGTCGCTTCGACGCCATCGGAGCCGATCTGTACGTCTGCGGCACAACCTGGGTCCGAAAAATATCAGACATCACCGTCTCTCTCGGATTCTAAAGGAGCCCTGCGTGGCCCCCCCCAAAGCCCAACGCCGCCTCGCCAATCACCGCTGCGCACGTCTATCCCCAAAAAGAAGCTAGTCCCACGACCCGCTAGTCGGCAAACTGCACAGCCACTGTGCGTACTCGGGCAGGAGGGATTGGAGCGTGGGTCCAAATTACGTGAGCGCGGTTCCCGGTCACCGCTATGTCAATGTACTCTCGCAGTCTGCGATCACTGACACCTGATTCACTTGAAGGGAACCATTCGTTCCCTGGACAAGCCGCTTCATCAATACGAATCGGCTCATCAAAACCATCAGACCAATCAGCACTCTTGGTGCGAGCAAGCTTCAACACGCCCACATTGGAATTTGCATCCGTTTCATACCAGACGACAACCAGACGACCGGACTCATCCGCTGCCGCGGCCGGCAAGAACGCATTCCTATCAGATGGGGTAATTGGAATATCTTCACCCTCATCACCTGGAAGGTTTCGCACTCTCAACATGACCTGGCGATACGCCCCCGTCTCTACGGAACGAACAATCCAATGTCCGCCACCCGGTTTGGGCCCGATTGAAGCGGCGACATTATTCCAATATTCACTCACTCCCATGGGTAGACAAGAGCCCTCTTGTACGGGATCAGCGCTACCATCCCAGTGAACCACAAGCAGATCGTCCCCGCGTCCCCCGCCCACAGCAAAGTAGGCGCCGCTATCATCCGCATAACCGCCGATATTCAACCCCATCAACACGGCTGTTGCGGAAGCTATCTCCAGGCCATCATAGTCAAAAACCCAAAAACCATTCGTACAACCAATATAGACACGCTGCTCCTGATTCGATACAGCCATCCATTCCTTGTCATAGCCTGGGAAGGCGGCGATGGAGGTCCAGCTCTCTCCATGATCCGTGGATTTCCCCAGAACGATATCAGTGGTCGGATTCACCACACTCAGGAAGAAATCGCCGAGACTGTTGACCCGAACCACCGGATCTGAGGTTTGATCCCCTATTTCAGGATTGATGGCACTGGCGAAGGACTCTCCACCATCGTGGGAGCAGGCTACCGCCACACGTCTTTCGAGGTTCGTGTACTGGAACGAGTCAGCAGAATTCAATCCCAGATTGATATATCCCGCCACCACATGATCTCCATACACCGCGATGGAAGGCTCTGTGCTGTGATTGAAGGGAGTACCCGGATCGTCACCAGGCAGCAATGGAAGCTCGACAAACTCTCCAATCGTTGCCTGTGGCCCCGCATCCACATGGGCATCTGTTTCCGCATCAACGCTCCCATCCGAAGTGTTGGAACCAGCGTCACCATCCGAGCACGCCATCAGACAACAGGAAAGGACACAAACAGCGGCGACCTTCCAGACAGGATTATTTTGTGGATTTCTCATAACTCTCCAGATTCTCCAGTGGCGGATTCCCGGGCTGCGGGGCCTCGGTGCATCTCGCCGTAGAGCGCCACGCGCTGCAATACAGTCGCGTCGTTAGGCCTTGAGGGTGCAGCCGTAGTCGTGCAGTCACAGGCCGCCCACACGGCTGATGATCCGGTTCGCCAGGAGGGACGGCAGCCGACGGGTCAGCCAGAAGTCCTTCCGGCGCCGACGCCAACCCGAGACCACGTCGTACCCTTCTTCGAGCTTGGTTAGCAGCAGAGGAATGTCCTACGCATGAGACAATTCTTCCAGGAGGTGGGGGATTTTCAATCACTGATCGCGGGGGTTGGGGTCCATGTGATCCTCCAGGGGATCTGCGGCGGTGGTTCCCTGGGCGGTGGTCCAGTCGATAACCGGCTGGCGGTAGTTGACGCCCAGATCGATGGGGTCGGGATCCTGGGATTGGAACAGGTAACCGTCGCCGCCGAAGTAGATGTAGTCCTGCACCAGGACCTGGTAGGTGGCCACGGGGTCCATGGGCGTGCCACCCTCGAGGGTCACCTCCACCGAGCCCATGTTGCTCGCAAAGGTCATACCCGCCACCGCGGGACAACAGTTGCCCGGACAGAGACATCCTGCGATGGCCTGGGCTAGATTGTCCATCACCTGCTGCCCGGTGAGCTCCAACAGGTAGATGGTGTTGTCGAAGGGCATCATGCCCACGATGTCGCCCACGGTGATGGGCCCGGCCAGGAGCGATTGTCTCAGGCCGCCAAAGTTCTGGATGGCCAGGTCGGCCTCGGGGTAGGTGGCCAGCCAAGCGTCAGCGACCCAGTTGGCCTGCGGCCAGGTCTGGTTGGCGATCCCTGTGTTGGTGTGGCCGATCTGCGTGTCCAAAATGGCGTCAGCTTCGGACTGCCAGTACGACACCAGCGCCTGCACCTCCGGATCAGGCTCCACGGGGTTCTCCCCTGCGGGAGGATACTGCACCTCCACGAGTTGGACATCCACGTCCGACAAGTTCCCGGTGGGGTGGTGGTAGGTGAGCACGATGCGCCCGTAGCTGCGAAAGGCCCACCCGCTGCTCACCACGGCGGTGGTCCCGGACGCCGTGAGGCTCAGGTCGTGGCAATGGCCGGCCAGAGCCAAGTCCACGTCTGCCTCGGCTTGGCTGATCCCAAGGCGCAGGTCCGCCGAACAAATATGGGTCAACAAGATGATGAGCTGCGCCCCCGCCGCGCGCATCTCGGGCACCAACTCGTCAATGGTGGCGGCGTAGTCATCAAACACCAGATCCGAGACATGCATCGGATGGGCAGACAGGGCGGTGCTCGTGGTGGACAAACCAAGCACCCCCACCTGAATTCCGTTGGCTTCCAACAGGACCCAGGGCTGCGCGAAGTCCACGCGCTCACCCGTATCGGCAAACCGGATGTTGCCCGCCAGATACGGGTAGTCGGCCTCTCCGAAGCGCTGGACCATGACCTCCCGGCCAAAATCAAACTCGTGGTTTCCCACGGCGGAGGCGTGATAGCCCAGGAGGTTGAAGACCTCCACCATGGGCTCGCCAAAGAACCAAGTTGAGATAGACGGCCCGGTCCAGCTGTCGCCGCCGCTAAGCAGAAGATCCCGCTCGGCGTCAAAGCCATCGAGCACCGTCCACCAGCTCAGAATGTTGGCGGCCCCACCCTCCACCGGGCTCCAGGCGTCGGCCTGGTAGGGCTGCAGCCAGCCGTGCTCATCCGAGGTGTGATACACGACCACCTCGGTATACTCCGCGGCGTCTACCTCCTGGCCACCATCCACGATGGCGTCGAGCCCACCAGCATCCACGGGGTCTGGCCCCGGATTCCCCGAGCCGCATCCACCCACAAACAACACCAGGCAGGCGCTCATAAGAACAGTTCGTGCACCGGATCGCTTCGATCTGAAAATACGCATCTGGAACTCGTTTCCTCTCTGAGGGTCATGAGCATCGAAAAGAGCAATAGTGAGCTCTACTCACGTTTTCTGGACAAATTGCCTGGGGGTGTTACAGAGCCTGAATTCACGTGGACTTTGACGGCGTACTTGAGATAAGCATTTAGCGTTTTGTACGGATATGAGGTCTTTCGAAGATAGTAGTAGTCCCCTTTTTGGACTATATGCACGATGCCTGGTTTTTCACACCAATG
>JAOZUO010000040.1:50208-51546 GCA_029938605.1 Deltaproteobacteria bacterium
CACGAAGTCTCAGTTGGCCAATACGTAGCCCAACAACCACTCCATGTCGCCCAGGCCTTCGCAGTTTGCGTCATTGGACGCGAAGTGGTGCTGCCCCGCCGGATTGTAGCAACGATAAAGAGGGAGCGTGTCGAGTTGCGGCTCCTGATAGACCCACCCGGCGGAGCGTAAACGAGTGTAGCCACCACTTTGGCAAGATCCGTCCGAGGTCAGCAGGTGGTCGGGGTGCCCTGGCCAGTGACTAACACAATCTTCGAGCAAAACGGAAGGCTCGCTCGGATGCGGAGCAGTCATAAGGAAACCGTGGGTTGCTTCCAGAACGTATTGGGAACCGCTGCCGGGAACCGGTGCCGTTGTTGACCAACGATCGGAGTTGCCCGCGTCGTACCACCGGGCCAACTCGATGCCCACCTGGACCACTGCGGGAGTCGCCGTACGCCACAGTGTCACGTCACGAAAAACCAGATACCGCTGATCGAATGCCTCATTGGGCATCACGTACAGGTGGGTCAGCAGGAAATGGTTGTCCACGATGTTATCGAGGTCAACGGGGTTCATCATGCTGACGTAGGAGATGAGATCGGTGGCTGCGGGGCGACTCCAATCGGCGGCGTCCACCGGAATGAGAGGTTCGGACAGGGTCTCGAAGGTCACCTTGTCCGCCGCCAGGCTGAGCTTCACACCGCCGAACCAGGGATCGTTGACCACCAGCATGACTTGACCGGTCTGACTCCAAAGAGCGGCGGAATGGCCGACAAATCCCAGCGAGTCCGCATCACCACCGACTCCGGGCTGGCTGTAGGTCCCCTGATGGTACTTGATCCAGTTGCCCGGCGCCGGGTCGGCGATCGGCGCGCGGGCGACAATCGTTCGCCAATCCCGGGCGCGAAGACAGTACAGATAGGCATAACCGTCAAGACCGTCGACGACGGTGCAGTCCCCCTCACCCGTGATAGCACCCTGGGTGGGGGCGTCAGTACCTGATACCACCGCACCCAACATCGTCCAAGTGAGTCCCTCGTCCATGGACTCGGCGAGCTCCATGGACTTGTGCGTCTGCCCACTGGCATAGTCGCAGTTGCTCTCCACATGGACATAACCGGTAACCTTACCGCCACTATACGCAGTGTCATTGATCCATCGGCCGCACTCAGCGGACGAACCCGCTCCTCCGGGGCCCAGAACTGGAGTCCTCGCACCCCCCATGGACCATGGCTCAAGTCCGTCGATGGCGTAGCTGGAGCCATTGGCGGAAAACCCGCGACAGCCGCCGTTTCCCAGTCGAATCTCATTAAATGCGTTGTCCAGCTCGTCACCGACGGGACCACGCACCACCAT
>JAOZUO010000040.1:51646-56289 GCA_029938605.1 Deltaproteobacteria bacterium
CAAACCGGCGTCTGGCTGCAAACCGGCGTCGGACATGGATGCATCACCCACCTGGCTCGCATCCAACAAGTCGTCTGCATCCCCGCCCCCATCGGCCGGAGAGCCGCTATCAGACTGCCCACCACCACTTGCCACACAGCCAGCGCAAAGAAACACAACCACAGTTCCCAACCCAGCAAACATCAAACCCGCTCGACGAGAGTCCCTCATTTGACCATCTCTCGCCGGGTTTCGTTTCTTATTGCGGAAGGGACAGAACCGGAGTCGGTGGCGTCGTGATTTGCATTTGCCCGCCGCTGCCGCCGAAGATCGTCTTTGCTCATGATGGATCCCCACAACCTCTGGAAGATGGGTGAGAGCTTATCACGTTCGCGCGAGGCGCCGCTTGGCGGAGTGTCATCAGGTCTTACAAGGCTAAACCCCTATACCTCCTGACCGAGTTGGTTGACAAGAAACCCCGAACTCTCCACCATCGGAAGTTGCGTCTCGCGCCAGGACTGTAACGGCGTGCGCGCGCCCCGATGACGGCGCTGAGAACGAAGAGGAGAACCTCCATGAGACTTTCACACATTGGCCTCGCGATGGTACTTGCTGTCGCAACCTGGAGCTGCAGCGAACCCGAGGACGACGACCCTCCAGAGTGTGGAAACGGCCTGATCGAGACGGGGGAGCAGTGCGACGGTAGCGCCATCGACGAGTTCAGCTGCGAAGACATCGGCTTGGGACACGGCATGGTGACCTGCAACGACCAGTGCCACTGGGAGTTCACCGGCTGCACCACGCCGCCCACCTGCGGCAACGAAGTCCGGGACATGGGCGAGGCCTGCGACGGCACCGACCTGGGCGACCTCGCCTGCACCGACCTGGGCTACGACGCCGGAGAGATGACCTGCCTGCCGGGCTGCCTTTTTGATCTCTCGGCCTGCTGTGTAGACACCTGCGAGACCGGCTACGACACGCGCTGCGAGGGGGAGGTGGTGCAGACCTGCACCATGCAAGCCTCGGGGTGTCTGGGCTGGGAGGACACCGAAGACTGCGCCACTGGGTCACCGGACCAGGAGTGCGACGACACAGGCACTCCCGCCGAGTGCGTGCTGAGCTGCACCAACGCCTGCAACACGATGACGGAATTGAGCTGTACCGATGACGCCACCGGCATACAGACCTGCACCATGCAAACCACCGGATGCCTGGACTGGAATGAAACCGAGGACTGCATGCAGCTGTCGGCGAGCGCCTTCTGTGACGACACCGGCAGCACGCCGGTGTGCCAACCCTGTCGCAACGACTGCTTCAGCGTGGGCGCTCGGACCTGTGATGGAGACCTCCTCCAGGTGTGCGTGGAAGTGGTCACCGGCTGCAGCGAGTGGCAGACCTACAGCAACTGCGCCCTCCTCGGCCAGTATTGCGGCGAATGCGGCGTAGAAGACCCCCTATCGTGCTTATCCGGCTGCTGAGCCCCAGACCCGGCCCCTTCATCGACGCCATCCAGATCGTACAGTGAGCCGCGAGCTACCCCCGAGCTACCCCCGAGCTACTCCTTGAACAGCGCCACGAAGTCGGGGTTGTCCCACAGGGGCTCGAGGGGTTCGGAAGTGCGCAGGGATTCAAAGTCGTCGTGACCCAGGTCCCCCTGAAGGAGACGGAGACGGCGCAGACAATCCAGCGCCTGATCCTGCTGGTCGAAGGACACGTGGAGGGTCGCCATGTTCTCCAGCAGCGCGGCGCTGGCGAGACCGTCCGGATCCTCCTTACGAGCCGCCTCCGCCAGGTCCAGGACGCGCTTGGTGGATTCTCGATCATCGGTTTGAAAGCTCGCGAACAGGAGGTTGACCCACACGTCGGCGGACATATTTCCGCCGTCCCGGTGGTAGGCCCAAAGCGCGTCCGAGGCGCCTTCCACGTCGCCGCTTTGCACCAGGGCGTAGCTCTGGTCCAGGATGGACCGTTCGTCGGGCGCGGTCTCCACCTCGGCCACCAGCTCGGCAAAGGTGGCGGCTTCGGCGATCTGTCCCCCCAGGTTCGCCACCGCCAGGCCGGCCCGTGCCAGAGCCAGACTGCCCGGATGACAGGCCAGGCCGTGCTCCACCACAGCCACCGCCTCGGCGTATTCCCCGGTCCACTCATGGTACAGGGCGGCGTGGACGAACCCCAGGGGCGGGCAGTCCTCCCGGTGATGAACGAGCGCCAGCAGTGCCGCGCCCAACCCGGCGCGATCCTTATCAGGGGTGTCAAAGGTCGGCCCCACCTGGCACCCGTTGTCGGCGATCATCCGCACGAGACTGGTGATCACCGCTGAGCGACTCGCCCGCACGGTGGCCACGAGCCGCTCCACGAAGTCCACGGGGTGGGTGAGCCTCCCGGGTAGGTCGGCCCGACGAGCGGAATGGGAGGCCAGGAAGGCGAGCTGGGTGTAGGGCGCCAGTCGGCCCAGGGCCGCCTCCAGGTCGGCAGCCGGGCCGGCCTCCAGGTCGGCAGCCGGGCCGGCCTCCAGGTCGGCAGCCGGGCCGGCCTCCAGGCCCGTATGGCCCCCGCGGGCCAGGTAGACGCTGACCGCATCGCCGTTTCGGTGAACCTTGCTCTCGTCCACGGTTTGCGGGGACACAGGACCCAGGATCCCGTCGGTGGCGTAGAGCAGATCCAGCGCCTCGGGATCCGCCACGAGCTGCACATCCCAGCGTAGGATGGCGCCGAAGATGTAGCTGAAATACCGCGCCTCCTCGCCCAGGGCGCCCCCGTCAGAATCCAACGCCCGCTCGGGCAAGCGCTCCAGCAACGCCAGGATCTCCGGCCTCGCCCGCGCATAGTCCACCACCCGCTCCACGGCCTCCTCCAGTTGCTCCTCGCTCCAAAGGCCCCAGTCGTCCTTCTCCCCCAGGTGTGGACCGGTAAAAAACGCCAGGGGCACGATGTCGTGCGTCCTGTGAGCCCAACGCTGCAGCGCCGCGTTGAACCGCACCACCGCCTCGGCCATCCCCGGCTCCCCTGCCCCATACGTCTCCAGAATATCGGTGTCAAAGCTGCCTTCGCCGCTGCCGAAGTAGACGAACCGATCCCCCCAGGCAAACAGCCCCGCCAGAGGCGCCGGACACGTCTCCATGATTCGCCGCCGCTCCCGGTCCGTCACCACCCGCTCAAACCACCCGAACAGCTCCTCGCTCCCACCGATGGTATCGGGGTTCAACTCACCGTGGTTGAAATAGACAAAGGGAAAGTCGCTCATAGGGTCTCTTACTCCCGCGGACGCTCTGAATCGAGTATTTATTTTGCGGCTGGGGCCTTAGGGTGCACCTCCAAGAAATCGGTGCGCGAGGCATTTACCATGAAAACTCTGCATCTAGTGTTGAGTTTACATGGTATACATAGCCTATGAAACGACCGCAGTATCTGGACCAGGTGCGCACTGGTCTCTCTCGCTTTGGAGTGGTTGGTCTGCTCGGTCCGCGCCAATGCGGCAAAACGACGCTCGCTCGAATGGTCGCCGAGTTCCAGAGGTCCCTGACAGACTCAGGCGATGTCACCTCGAGCCAGGTCACCCTACTCGATCTGGAGGATCCTACAGATCTCGCGAGGCTACAGAACCCAAAGCTGGCGCTGCAGCATCTGAAAGGGCTCGTTGTCATTGACGAGGTACAGCGTCGGCCCGATCTATTCGAGGTGCTGCGCGTTCTGGTGGATCGGCCCGATTGCACGACCCGCTTTCTCGTGACCGGAAGCGCGTCGCGAGATCTGATCCGCCAGAGCTCCGAGTCGCTCGCCGGACGAATACAGTACATTGAGCTGACCCCATTTACCGCACGCGAGGTCGACTCCGTACGACAGCTCTGGCTGCGCGGTGGGTACCCCCCAGCCTATCTGGCCGCGAGTGAAGCCGACGCTGAAGCCTGGCGCAAGGCGTATGTTCGCACATTCCTCGAGCGCGACATTCCGGCGCTCGGGATCAACATCGCAACCGCTGCGCTCCGGCGATTTTGGATGATGCTCGCGCACTTTCACGGCCAGATTTTCAACGCCTCCGACATCGGACGGTCCATGGATGTCTCCGATACGACCGTCCGTCGCTATCTCGATGTGCTCACGGGAACCCTCGTGGTGCGCCAACTTCCGGCCTGGCACCAGAACCTCAAGAAACGACAGGTCAAACGCCCCAAGATCTTCTTCCGCGACAGCGGTCTGTTCCACACGTTGATCGGCGTCGGCACTGAGCCCGAGTTGCAGCACCATCCTCGACTGGGTGCCTCTTGGGAGGGGTTTGCGCTTGAGGAAGTGGCTCGTGTGTTTGGCGATGACAGCGAGGATCTCTACTTCTGGGCCACGCACAACCGCGCTGAGCTGGATTTGCTGGTGGCTGGCCGAGGGCGACGGCTCGGATTCGAGTTCAAATATAGCGACGCTCCCAGACTGACCCGGTCCATGCGCATCGCGCTCGAAGATCTGAAGCTCGACCGGCTGACCGTGATTTTCCCTGGCTCCGGTTCGTTTCCGCTCGCCGAAAGAGTCGAGGCCATTGGGCTCGAAACCTGGCTGGC
Source organism: Deltaproteobacteria bacterium (assembly GCA_029938605.1). GTDB lineage: Bacteria > Myxococcota_A > Polyangia > HGW-17 > JAJRWW01 > JAJRWW01. Next base: position 56,176 of record JAOZUO010000040.1, read on the forward strand.
CGGAGACAACGGGTGACGCTGCAGGGGTAAGCCGAATATTATCTCCGTTGTATACGACCAAGTAAATATCCCCCGGCAAAGCCGGGGGCATTACAATTGTGAGCCGCTCAAAGC
>JAOZUO010000286.1 GCA_029938605.1 Deltaproteobacteria bacterium
CCATGCCGGCCACGTCGCCCACGTTGTCGCCCACGTTGTCGGCGATGGTGGCGGGATTGAGGGGATGGTCCTCGGGAATGCCGGCTTCGACTTTACCCACGAGGTCGGCGCCTACGTCAGCCGCCTTGGTGTAGATGCCGCCGCCCACACGGGCAAACAGCGCGATGGAGGAGGCGCCCAGGGAGAAGCCGGACAGGACGTTCAGGGTCACCATCAGAGCGTCAGTGGACTTACCCGTGTAGGTGAAGCCGTACATCTGCTTGTAGAGTACGAACAGGCCGCCGAGGCCGATGAGGGCCAGGCCCACCACGGACAGGCCCATGACCGCGCCGCCGGAGAAGGCCACCTGCAGGGCGCCGTTCAAGCCCTTCTTGGCCGCGTGGGCGGTGCGGATGTTGGCCTGGGTGGCCACCTTCATGCCGACGTATCCTGCGATGGCGGAGCACAGGGCTCCCACCACGAAGGACACAGCGATCATGAAAGAGGAGCCCTCGAGGCTGGCGTTGGAGCCGCCGAGAATAATCGCCACCGCGATGACGAAGATCCCCAGGACCTTGTACTCGGCGGCCAGGAAAGCCATGGCGCCGTCGGCAATCCACTTGCCGATATTCTGCATACGCTCGTTGCCTGGATCCTGCTTGGCCACCCAGGAGGCCTTGATAAAGGCGTAGATTAGGGCCAGCACACCGGCACCTATGGGTCCGTAGAGATAAAGCGCTTCCATGGAGATCTCCTTGTCGAAATGGTGGTGACCGCCCGCGGGCTCATGACCATCTGTCTAATCACCTGAAAAGACAGGGTAGTCACTTCAACTTTCCCGTACGTTCAAAACCACCCGTTCATAGTTTTCTACCTTCTATATTGGGTCGCATCCTATCCAAGCACCGCTAAGAATCAACACAAAAGTTAGTGAGCACTATCTAGTCATATTGCCGCAGCGCGTCCAAGGCGAGCCATGACACTCTACAGGGCCGTTGGGAACGGATGGAAAGTGAGGTATATTATTTAGGTGATGCTTGATTTCGATAAAAATTCCCATCGCCGTGACTATTGCCCCACGAAGGGTGCCTCCTCGCTGGCCCTGATCCTGGCCTGGACGCTGGCCTGGACGCTGGCGCTGGGGGGCTGCGACGCCCGTCCCCGCTACTACATCGATGGCGGTCTGCAAAAAGACGCGGACACGCCCACGCCCGACGCCCTGACCGCGTCGGATGCCGCGGGGGACATCTTCGCCGGGATGACCCTCACCGGCTGCGCCGAACAGGAGTTGACCACCGAGTCCCTGATCTGCCGCGGCACGGTGCCCCTGTCCCTGGGGTTCGCCAGCCTGGCTCCGCCGAACACCACGACTTTTAAGTGGGAATTTGGCGACGAGACCCCAGACGCCGACGCGCCCAGCACCTCCCACGTGTACCGGAGTCCTGGCACCTACACCGTCTTACTGGTGGTAGGCGGCCCCTTCGGTACCATCTCGCCGCCCTATGTGACCAGGGTGGAGGTGGATCCAGCGCCCGTGGGCGCCTTCTGCGAAGAGGACGACCACTGCACCGATGGACTATGCCTATGCGCCACCGGTGACGCCTCGGCCACGGACTGCCCACCGGTCCTCCAGGGCACCTGCGCCGCCACCTGCCCCGAGTGTCCGGAGCTCACCCACTGCGCCGACCTCTCCATCGGCGACGCTACGGATATGGGGACCTGGCGCCGCACGGCCTGCCTTCTGGACTGTACCAGCGACAGCGACTGCCCCCGCCCGGGGTTCGACTGCCGGGAGATCCCCGGTGTGGACCCGCCCCTGGGCCGTCTCTGGCAGCCCACCTGCTTTCCGGATGTGCTCGCCGACGTGGGCCGCGCCTGCCACAACTCCGACGACGCGCCCGACCCCGGCCTCTGCCTGAGCGGCCTGTGCGGAACGCTGGGCCGGTTCGGCCTGTGCATGGAGGACTGCAGCGAGACCCCATGCCCAAGCTACGCCACCTGCGTCTCCTTCACCGGCGGCCTCCACGCCGGGCAGGAGCTATGCGTGGCCCGCTGCAGCCCCGAGCGACCCTGCAGCCATGACCCCCACCTCACCTGCGAGGGGCCCAACGGCGCCGGGGACCTTGGCTTCACGCTGCTGGATCCCGCCGAACCCCCGGACCAGACCTACTGCGCCCCCCGCCGCTGCCAGACCACCGCGGACTGCCCCGCCTCCCTATGCGACCTGGCCGCCGGCGGTTTCTGTTTGTAGGGGTTTGAGTTTCGATGAATACCAAGTAATAATATTATTTGGTACAAACTCAGGAGGTCAATCAGATGGCAAAGAACACGAGCATCGCACTGGGTGAACACTTTACGGTGTTCGTCAAGGAGCAGGTTCACCAGGGTCGGTATGGTAGCAGGAGCGAAGTCATCCGCGCTGGGCTGCGGCTCCTCGAGGAACGCGAAGCCAAGCTCTACGTCCTCAGATCCGCCATTGAGGAAGGCCTGGAAAGTGGCCCGGCCGAGCCATTCGACGTAGAGGCATTCATCGCGGAGAAGGAGAGCGGGCAAAAGCGTGCTTGACTTTGCGCTCCGGCCCAAGGCCCGCTCCGACTTGGATGGCATCTGGGACCACACGGTACAAACTTGGGGACGCGATCAAGCCAGAACCTATCTGCGCTCCATGACCAAGGCGTTCAAAACCCTGGCAGAAAGACCGGCGCTAGGGCGAATCTACAATGAGGTCTACGAGGGCCTTCGGGTTTATCCTTCAGGAAAGCATCTGATTTTCTACTTTGCAACCGGCACAGGCATCGACATCGTGCGCGTCCTGCATCAACGCATGGACATACCATCACGTCTCTCCCCGGAGGACTGACAAGTCCCAGACGTCTAGCGTGGTGCTCTCCGCGCACCTGCGAAGGATGTTTGGAGGTCAAATTGTCAGTCTGGCGAAGACGTACAGCGTACACAGCATCGAAAGCTCTCGGACGTATATCAGCGAATGGCCACACGATGCAGGACTAGTCGCAATTAGGGCTGGGGAACCTCCCTGTGCGACCTGGCCGGGGGAGGCTTCTGTTTGTACCGTTGTGTGGTAAAAACAGATGGCACAACAGAGGCCAATTTAGATACAGAGACCCAGAACCCAATGCCCGACCATGACAAGCAAGCGTTGCTTCGTAAGCTACCCTCGGTGTCCGAGGTTCTGGCGGAGGTCCTGGCCGAGCCGACCCTGATGAAACAGGTCGGCGGCTATGGTGACGACTACGCCCTCAAGAGCGCCGTGCGGGAGGAGATCGCCCGGGTGCGTGCGGGGTTGCTTTCCGGGGAGCTCACTGACGCCCGGGTGGATCTGGAGCGGGTGGTGCGGCGGGCCTCGCGGTTGGCCGAGCCCTCCCTCATTCCCGTGATCAACGCCACGGGGGTGGTGGTGCACACGAACCTGGGCCGATCCCCCCTGTGCCCGGCGGCGCTGGAGCGACAGCGGGAGGTGGCCCAGGGCTACAGCAACCTCGAGTACGACCTCGACGGGGGACACCGGGGCCACCGTCACGGACACGCCGCCCGCCTCCTGGGGCGGATCACCGGCGCCGAGGCGGCCCTGGTGACCAACAACTGCGCCGCGGCCGTGCTCCTGTGCCTGTCGGCCCTGGGCAAAGACAGGGAGGTGATCGTCTCGAGGGGCGAGCTGGTGGAGATCGGCGGCTCCTTCCGGGTGCCCGACATCATGGCCCAGTCCGGCGCGCGCCTGGTGGAGGTGGGCACCACCAACCGCACCCGGCTGGCCGACTACCAGAACGCGGTGACCGACCAGACGGCGCTGCTGCTCAAGGTGCACCGCTCCAACTTCGCCGTGGTGGGATTCACCGAGGAGGTCTCCACGGCGGACCTGGCGGGGTTGGGCAAAAAATTGGGCGTGGCCACCATGATGGACCTCGGCTCGGGGCTGGTGGAGCGCCCCCCGGATCCGGGCTTCGCCGCGGAGCACACCATCCGGGAGGTCATCGCCGATGGCATCGACCTGGTAACCTTCAGCGGGGACAAGCTCCTGGGAGGACCCCAGGCCGGCGTCGTGGCCGGTCGCCCTGATATCGTAGCCGTCCTCGCCCGCCATCCGTTGCTACGGGCCCTGCGCCCGGACAAACTGACCTTCGCCGGCCTCGAGGCTGTCCTGGAGCTCCACGCCACCGGTCGAGCGGCCCAGGAGGTGCCCACCACGCGGATGCTCACCGAAACGGCGGCGGCGGTTCGAGACCGCCGGGGCGAGGTCCTTCGCGAGCTTGGGGAGAACCTTCCCTCCGGGCTCCAGGTGCAGGAGATAGACACCCGGGCCCGGCCCGGCGGCGGCTCTTCACCCCTGACGGAGTTGGACTCTGCGGGCCTGGCCGTGACGCACACTGACCTCTCCGCGGATCAGCTCCACCAGCACCTCCGCGCCGGGCGACCGCCGGTCATCGGCCGCATTGAGGACGACCGGCTGGTGCTGGACCTGCGCACCGTGCTCCCCGATCAGGTGGACCTCCTGGCCCGGGCGTTGCTCCAACTCGGCGACGCCGCCAACCAGACAACAGCGCCGTGACCTCCGAATCCCTCTCGGCCCTGGTGGCCGCCCTCCTGTCGGCCGCCATCGGGCTCTCGGTGTACCTGGAGGACCGACGGCGGCCGCCCTACCGAACCTTCGCGCTGCTGTGCTTCAATCTTTTCGCCTACCACCTGGCCAACTTCGTGGGCCTCATGCTCGCGGACGTACCCACGGCGCTCATCAGCTACCTGATGGCCCTGGGCATTCCCTTGACGCTGCTGCGCTTCACCCGCGCCTTCCTGTCAGACGATCCCGCCGAGCAGCCGAGCTGGGACGTCTCGATCATGATCGCCTCGGTGCTGCTGGGGGGCGCGGTGTTCTACCTGGTGATCTTCCCCCACGGTCCGACCCTTTTATGGCTCAAGGCGGTGGTGTTCATCTACGTCATGGGCGGTGTGCTCCTGTCCACGCTCCGCATGTACCGCCGATTCGGGTCCACGCCCGCGGACGTGGAGCGGACCCGGCTCCGGTACCTCATCGTCGGCCAGCTCATCACCCTGTTGGCCCTAATCGGGGCCTACGTGTCCTGGTCCGCGGGCACCGCCCTGCCCGCCCTGGGGATCCTGTTTACCACCCTGTACCTTTACTTCCTGTCGCAGAACCTGTTTTTGCCCAGGCTGCTGGACCTGCAGGAGGTGCTCGCCCGCCTCTCCATCATGGCGCTCATGGTGCTAATGCTGTCCATATTGTACGGCGTGATGCTGGCCTGGGTGGACACGGCCCAGCGCTCGCTGTTCATGTTCAACACCATCATCGCCTCGGTAATCGTGCTGATCCTCATCGACCCCCTGCGGTCCACCATCGAGGAGCGGGTCAACCAGTACCTGTTCCGCGAGAAGTTCGAGCTGTCCCAGCACCTGCTGGAGCTTAACCGCAAGATCCGCCACGTCATCGAGATCGACGAGCTGGCCACGCTGGTCATGGACAGCCTCAAGCGCACCCGACGGGTCACCCAAGCCGCCCTGCACGTGGCCGCCGAGGACGGCAGTGGCTTCAGCCTCCGGGGCCACCTGGGACCCCGCCCGCCCGAGCGGCTGGACGCCGCCACCAACGCCCACTTCCTGGAGCGCCTCAAGAGCGCCGGGCTGCTGGTGCTCGAGTCTCTGATCATGGAGCGGGAGGCCCTACGCCTCGGCTGGGAAACGCCCACCTCCGGCAGCGACCAGGCCCTGGACGCCGTGATCCGCTCCATGGAGGAGCTCGGCGCCGGCGCGTGCATCCCCCTCACGGCCGACGACCAGCTCCTGGGGCTCCTCTCCATTCGGGATGACCGCCTCCGGGAGGCCTACTCCTCCGACGAGTTGGACCTCATCAAGGGCGTCGCCGGACAGATCGCCGTCGCCATGCAGTCCTCGCGGATCTTCCAGGCCCTGGCCGAACGCGACCGCCTCGCCGTGCTCGGCCAGATGTCCGCCGGCCTGGCCCACGAGATCAGAAACCCCCTCGGAGCCATCAAGGGCGCGGCGCAGTACCTCCGCGCCGACCCCGAAGAGAGCGAGGACGAGGACGGCGACGAGGACGGCGACAGCAACAGCAACGGCGACAGCAACAGCAACAGCAACAGCAACAGCAACAGCAACAGCAACAGCAA
>JAOZUO010000041.1:0-23456 GCA_029938605.1 Deltaproteobacteria bacterium
GGGCGCAGGAGCGGAATCCTCTGGGATCCAATGGGTCGGCCCAACCGTCTCTGCGGTCGACCTCGCCGATGAGACAGATGAGCCGATAGGTGGCGGCCCCAATGAGCGCCGACAGGGTCGCGATTTCGTCCTCTATGATTTCAAGAGAAACATCGTCTGAGGACACCGGAGACAGGGTTTTGTTCAGCATGATGATTTTATAGCAGAAGGACATTTTGGCCCTCTGACAGGCACCGCCATCATGCGAAGATGAGCTCGGAGTTGTCCGCCCCTCGACCGCGGCCGGAGCGACGCACACCGGCGCTGTTGGGTGCAAAGACAGGGACAGCGGCGCGAGGGATGAAGAAACGGCGGTACAAGGCTCCAGATCCGTCAAGGGCTAATTGTAGTTTTGGGCATCTTTTTTCGAGATGCGTGTGTTTCTTGCTCTGCACGCAGTGCCAGGGTCGATGGTCGGGCGTGCTCGTCTTTTCCCAGTACAAAAATGAAATTCCGAACGCCCCGATGGTAGCGGCCACCCATACCGTCAGCGCCACGCACCGAGCTCGCGGTCAACGGCTTGTCACAGATGACGTCCCTGGCTCGACTAAACGCCGAGAACTCCCCGCTAGTAGATATTCAGGCTCTGACGGACATTACGACGCTCACCAGCGTATACCTGGCCGCATGTGATCTCCATAACCTGCAGCCGTTTGCTGCCAGCGTGGGAATGGGCACTCTATCGGTTACGTCCTGCAGCCTGCAGGACGTGTCGGTCCTTTCTGTACTGCATGAAATCACCGTCCTCACTTTGTCGCATAATCAGATTCGTGACATCTCGGTGTTAGAGAATCACCTACAAGCAAGTCAGATCAGACTCGATGACAATCAGATAGAAGACATCCTGCCTCTGACAGCGCTGACCTATGCAAATGGCGGCCGTCTTAGCTGCCTGTGGCTCAATGACAACCCCCTCGACTCGACCGCGCTTGACACCCACATCCCACAGCTTTGCGACGAGGCGGTCGCAGTATTCTGGGGGTCAGGGCAATCGTGTGGCGACTGTTTGTAGCGGTTTGGGGGAAGCATAAGCTAAGGCGTGCTGGAAGGCGGGAAGGGGAGGCGATGACAGCGTCGACGGTGTGGACCACCCAGCGGCTTACTGTATATGGGTGGCCGCCCCCGTCCTTGTTTGGGGTTGGGTTAGCCCTGCAGAGTCGACGCGGTCATCGCCTAACCGGGATTTCTTAATTGTCGTTCATGCAGGCGTTGATCTCGTTGGTGCAGTACTGGTTGACGCAGACATCGGGATCCGACGCGTAGTAGCAGCCGTTTGTGACGAAGCACTGATCCATGGTGTTCAGGAGCTGCTGACCCGAGGCGTCGCCGGTCTCCACGCAGGTCTGGTAGCACGGCATGTCCATGCAGTTGGAGGTGCAGCCCATGATGCCGTTGCAGCCCAGGGTGCCGGTGATGCAGCAGGTGTCCCCCGGAATCTGGCAGGCGGGGTCGGACTCGGCGCAGTCGATGCCGGCGCAGATGCCGAGGCCGTAGCCGTCTCCGTCCGGGTCCTCGCAGTCGGAGGTGGACGAGCAGCAGGGATCTCCGTAGGCCCAGCAGGACGAGTCGTTGTCGTTGCAGTCGTCGCCCAGGATGCAGGTGCCCGAGCCGTAGCCGTCGCCGTCCCAGTCCGTGCAGGTGGAAGCGTTGCAGCAGGCGTCGCCCCAGTTCCAGCAAGACGGATCATCGTCGTTGCAGTCGTCTCCCCAGCAGGCCGCGCCGATGCCGTAGCCGTCGCCGTCCCAGTCCGCGCAGGTCTCCTCCTCACAGCACCGTTCGCCCACCTGGGAGCAGGAGGCGTCGTTGTCGTTACAGTCTGGGCCCAGGCACCCCGTACCCACGCCATAGCCGTCCCCGTCGCCGTCGGTACATTGGGACGTGGTGCAGCACTCCATGTCCGTGGTCGGGCACTGGGCATCTCCTTCATTGCAGTCAGGGCCCAGGCAGCCGACGCCTTCGCCATAGCCGTCCCCGTCGGGATCCGTACAGGTGGAGGCCGGGCAGCACAAGCCCGCGTGGCACTGAGCATTTCCATCGTCGCAGTCCTCGCCCAGGCAGAGACTCCCCACGCCGAAGCCGTCGCCGTCTTTGTCGTCGCAGGTCGGGGTTCCGCAACAGGCGCCGGCGTAGCAGTAGGCGTCCAGATCATTGCAGTCGGACCCATAGCAAGCGGTGCCTAGGCCGTACCCGTCTCCGTCCGTGTCGATGCAGCTGGTGTCTGCCTCGGGAATGCAGCCGGCCACCACCATTGTGATGAGAACCGAAATTGAGAGCGCTAACGTACGAGTGCGGACCATGGGACACCTCCATCATAATCGCTATTTTTGCAGTCGCTTCATGGACACGGCGCTCGGGGCCGCGTTGCAAAGTTTTTTCGATCATTCGCTCGAGTGTTGATCCAAAAATAGGAGAGCTCCCGGCGGCGATGCGTCGGGAGCTCATGGTCGAGGAAGAGTGCGGAAGAAATGCGTCAGTCGTGCAGTCGGAAGGGTAAAGGCTCCATGGAGCCGGGTTGGCGCCATTAGTGTCGAGCGTGAGGAGGCTCTCCGCGGGTTAATATTTGTTGGTGGCCGTCCCCCTCCTAGTTAGGGAAAGAGCACTCACCACAACCCGACACCAACAGCGCCAACTCGTCAGGAAACCTGTCGTCTCATCCAGACGCTTGTTTCCTGCTTCAATACACAGACACGGGGTGCGCGACTTGTTGCGCGGTTTTCTTAAAAAAAGCCCATGCGTCTAGTTTCTTGTACCCACGGTTGTGGTCTGCTAACGATCAGGGGCTTCACGGGCAATAGGTGCGATGACCTGTCTTACCACCAACGAGGTGGTCGGTTTCCTTAACGGCCACCTCTCCGAACCGCAGATCGAGGCGGTCGAACAACACCTGGACGACTGTCCGGCCTGCCGTTTTCTCGTGGCGGAGCTCGCGCGATCGGAGTCGGCGAACGGACCGGAGTCGGCGAACGGACCGGAGGGGGTGGTGGACGCGGGGGTGGTGGACGCGGCCGCGGTGACATCGCCATCGAGCCCCATCGAGGACCTCGCCGGTTCGCCCACCTCGGATGGAGGCCCAAAGGAGATTTCTTTCAGCGGAAAGTTGCGTCCCCGGGTGGCCGCGGTGGAGGGGTCCCGGAGGTCGCGCAAACGCGTGCCCATCGAGGCCGAGGGCCGGTACCAGATCAAGTCAGAGTATCGCCGTGGCGGGCAGGCGCGGATTCTGGTGGCGTACGACACCTTCATGGGGAGGGAGGTGGCGTTCAAGGAGATCATCAAGGAGGCCCCCCGGGGCCGCGCCCCATTTTCGCCCAAGGAGAAGGCGCTCATGGGGCGTCGTTTCCTTCGGGAGGCGCGTATCGCTGGGCGGCTCACCCATCCGTCCATCGTGCATGTTTACGAGACGGGGCGTCGCGCCGACGGGACGCTCTACTACACCATGCCCCTGGTGGGCGGAAAGACCCTCGCCGAGGAGTTGGATTCGGGCGACGGTTTGGACGGTCGGCTCAAGCACCTCGGCCATTTTTTGAACCTATGCCAGGGCATCGCCTACGCGCACAGCCAGGGGGTGCTTCATCGGGACATCAAGCCCGAGAACGTGCTCATCGGTGAGTTTGGCGAGACGGTGCTACTGGATTGGGGGTTGGCCAAGACCGCGATGCTCCCCAAGGCCGAGGATGTCCGGCGGGAACACTTCGAGGAGGAGGAGGCTCTCACGGAGCTAGGCATGTCCCTGGGTACACCCGCCTTCATGAGCCCGGAGCAGGCCTCCGGCGAGGTGGACAAGGTGGACGAGCGCTCCGATATCTGGGGCCTCGGCGCCGTGCTGTACACGCTGCTCACCGGCGAGCCGCCCTTCGGGGGCAAGTCCGCCGCCGATATTGTTTCGAAGGTGCTGACCGCGCCGCTCGTGCCCGTGCGGAGGCGCTGTTCGGATGTCCCCGCGGAGTTGGCGGCCATGGCCGAGAAGGCTTTGTGCCGGGATCAGCGGTTGCGATATCAGACCGCCATGGAGCTGGCGGATGAGGTGTCTGCCTACCTGACCGGGCGCCAACTGAGGGCGAGTGGCAGGGGGGGGCGGGCGCTGGTCCGGGACCGAGGCCGAAGCCGGGGCCTAGGAGTGACGTTGGCTGTTGTTCTCACGGTGCTGGGCCTGGTCGCCGCGTTGATCTACGTGGGCGTGTCGCACCACCAGCAGGGCCGGAAGATGGATCGGGAGCGGTCGAGCCTCGCGGGCGAGCGTCGGACAACGGCGCAGCTCCTGCGACGGATCGAGGCCCAACGTCGGCGTCCGCGACCCAGTCCCGAGATGCTGCTGCCTGGGAAGGTGGTGGCTTGGGCACGGTCGGCGGACAGGCGGTGGATCGCCAGCGCTGATGAGAAGCGCAACGTCAGTGTCTGGCGGGTTGCCGACGGATGGCGCACTTTGCAACTTCGGGCCGGTGAGTCCCTGATTCATGGCGTGGCCCTCTCGCCGGACGGCGCTCGACTCGCAGCGGCGAGCCGCGACGGCGTCATTCGAGTGTGGGATGTGCGTACAGGCAAGCTCGTCCATACCATGCGCGGGCACATGGGCGCCGCCCTCGCGGTGGCCTTTGCGGCCGATGGCCGAATCCTCGCGTCGGGCGGCGTAGACCGGACGGTGGTGCTGTGGGATGTCATCCGGGGGACGGCGGTGGGGCGACTCAAGGGCCACGCGGACCGGGTTACAGCGGTGGTGTTCTGTCCCCCGGCCCAAGGCCATGCCCAGGGTCGAGCCGGGGCCAATCGAGGGAGGCTGGCCAGCGCGGCCCAGGACGGCACCGTGAGCGTATGGATCCAGGCCAGCGGCGTGCTGCAACGGACGCTGTCGGGTCACGGACGGCGCATCGACGAGCTGGCCTGTTCGGCGGACGGCCGGCAGTTGGGCGCCGTGACCTGGCGTCACAGCGCGCGCATCTGGGACCTGAAGGACGGCGCAGCCCTGCTGCTGTTCGGGGCCACGGAGAAGATCCGGGCCCGGGGCCGGCCTGGGGGGAAGAATTCGAAGGAGCGGAGGCCTGGCCGCACGCGGTTGCTTACCCAGCGTGATCGCGGCGTACACGTGGACCTGCGGCTGCTGCTCTGGGCCGCCCGCCGGACCCGGGAAGGGCGTCCTCGAAAGATCGGGGGCCCGATCCCCGATGGGGACCGCAAGTCGATGTCGACGTCGCCGTCTCCGTCGATGGAGACGGGGACTACGAAAAGGCACCCATGACCGACAACGATAGCGACATCGATCACAACGATGGCCTCGTCGAACGCTTCGTGCGACACCTGTCGGCGGCTGAGCGTCCGGCCTGGGATCCAGACGCCCTTGGAGCGCGCCTCGGCGCTCTTTTGACCGAGGCCCACCGGACCTGGCCCCGCGTCAAGGTGGCCGATGACCTCTTCTGGGAGTTCCTCGCCCGGCGCATGCCTCCGGACCGCGACCTGCTGGAGGTGCTCGATGAGCTCAAGTGCGCCGATCTATACCTGGCTTGCGCCTGTCTGGAGGGGGACGGTCGGGCCGCCCGGGCCTTCGAGGGGGCGTACTTCCCGGTGCTGGATCGCGCCCTGGCGGGTATTTGTGGCCGCACGGGTCAGGCGGACGACGTGAAGCAGTCGGTGTACCAGAAGGTGTTCGTGGGAGAGGAGGGCAGGGACGCAGCCATTCACAAGTATGACGGCGTGGGCGACCTGCGGGCCTGGGTGCGGGTCACCGCCGTGCGCATGGCCCTGAACCTGAAGCGAGATGGCAAGAGGGAGCGCCCCCTGTCACCGGATATTCTGGTGACTCTGCCCAAGGGCGGCCCCGGTCCGGAGGAGGATTACCTCAAGCGGGTGTACTCCGACGCCTTCAAGCGGGCCTTCGGGCGAGCGCTGGCTGCCTTGGATCACAAGCAGCGCAACCTGCTGCGCTACTACTACATAGACGGCCTCACCGTGGAGCAGATCGGCACCATCTACCGCGTGCACAAGGCCACCATCTCCCGCCGACTGGCCGAGATCCGTGAGCTACTGCTCACCGAGACCCGCAACTCCCTCATCCGCGAGCTCGACGTAGACCGCAGCGAGTTCGACTCCATCATGCGCCTCATCCAGTCCCGGATGGACGTCTCCATCGTCCGATTCCTCAAGCCGGAAGAAAAACCGTAAACAGGTTCACATTGGTTTAGTTGACGGTGGAACAGCTGACCGAGATGGGACCGACGGTGTTGTCATCTTCGTGGCACTCGTGGATGGCCACCTCCATGATGGAGGCGTCGTCCACCACGGCGGCGAACCAGAACTCGTCGGGGATGGGGTCGTCTTCGGGCGGGATGTCGTAGACCAGCTCTACGTACTCGATCATGCCCGGGAGGATGGGGGCGACGGTCTGGACGGAGCCGATGAAGTTGTAGTCCGTGCCGTTGTAGATGCGATAAAAGCCCACGTGGATGCCGGCGGGCACGCCCTTGCTGCCTTCGTTCTCCACCATGAGCCCCAGGGCGATGGACCCGCCCACGGCGCACAGCCGGGTGTCGGCGCCGAAGTGGGTGCCCACCATGTTCGGCGCGTTGTGCACGCCCCAGGTCTGCACGTTCTGGCGGTAGTTGTTCAGCCCCGGCACCGCCCAGTTGCTCAGCTCGGGCGACGGGATGGTGCCGTCGTCGTTGACGTTGGTCACGTGGTAGCTGTGCTGATTCCAGATCTTGCGGGTGCGCACCCAGTTGAGCTGGACATCCCCGTAGACCTTGATGCCTCGCCGAAGGGGGCCGGTCCAGCCGGTCATGCTTTCGCAGCTCCAGTTGCAGATGTTGGCGGTCACCAGCAGCTCCGAGCTGCCGTCCGCGTCCACGTCCACCACGATGGGGAACTCGTTGTGGGTCCGTGTGTTGTTGGAGTCCTGGAAGAGGATCGCGCCGTCCGTGCCCCGGTAGATGTACACAAAGCATTCGTCCGTGTAGACGATCTCCGCGGATCCGTCGCCCTCGAAGTCGAAGACCGTGCACCCCGTGATGGCCGAGGAGGTGTCCTTGGTGGGCTGGTCCCACAGCACCGGCTCGGGACCGTCGGGATCGAAGACCGCCATGGCGCCACCGCCGGCCGTGCCGATCTCCCGGAACCCGTCCCCGTCGAAGTCCGCCACCACGGGGGCGCCACCGAAGTTGTTGCCGATGTTCCTCGGAATGGCCACGGGGCCCCAGATCACCGCACCGGTCTGACCGTTGAGCACGTAAACGTTGCCTGCGCTCACCAGGGCCACCTCGGGCCAGAGATCCTGTCCGGGGTCACCGGCGGTGTCGAAGATGTCTCCAATGCCCGGGTAGCCGTCGCCGATGGTGGTGTTGTGCCAGTAGGTGGTGCAGTCGTGGTGGTAGGCGGTGTTGCCCGCGATGATCTCCATGTCGCCGTCCAGGTCCAAGTCAGCTACCACGGAGATGCCGCGAGCTGCGGAGCTGCCCCCCACGCCGCCTGTGCCGGAGCAGATGAAGTTGCCCAGGTGGTCGTAGATGTTCGGGCCGAATACGATATTGGGGAAGCCGTCTCCGTTCACATCCGCGATGGCGATGGCGCCGTTTTGCATGGTCCGGTCCGACGCGTCCGACGTCCACAGGAGGGTCCCGTCGATCTTATAGGCGTACAGCAGCCAGTTCACGCCCATGACGACCACCTCGGGCAGACCGTCACCGTCGAGGTCTCCGAGCGCCGGCGCCGTGGACGCGCCCAGGCGGCGGGCGGCGTCGTTGACTCGCAGCACCTCAGCCCCCGTGTCCCCGCGCACGATGGTCAGCACACCGGTCCAATAGCTCCCGCCGTCGCAGGCGTCATGATAGGCCACGAAGGCCACTTCGGGGATTCCGTCTCCGTCCATGTCCGCCACCGCGGGCGCGGTCAGCACGTCCACATGGTCGGGCAGCACGGCCGTGCCCCCCGCGGGGGGCCAGGTCCACTCCACCGTGGGGGTGAACTCCCCGGCGGGCGGGATGTACTCGCAGGTAGAGTCAGGAATGGGCAGACAGGCGTTGATGGACTCCTCGCAGTACTCCGTCAGGGCGCAGTCGGCGTCGGAGTCGCACCAGACTCCGGGCTCCGTGCACTGGTTCATGAAGCAGATCTCCGTGGAGCCACAGCAGAGCTCCTGATCGTTGTCGTCTAGGCAGATCGTGCCCTGACCGCAGTCCGGATAGCAGTGGCCCCCGAGGCACAGCTCGTCCGTTGTGCAGCAGTGGTTCCCGCACTGGCGCACCTGGTCGCAGCACTGGCTGTCCCAGCAGAACTCACTCTCCTCGCAGCACGTCCCTTCACAGACCACCCGAGGGCTATCGCAAACGAAGGCGTCGTCGCCCACACCTCCGTCATTGGTGTTCTGGCTGTTGTCGTTCCCACCGCCGTCCTCGTCCCCATTGCCCGTGGATCTCGGTCCACATCCCATGGCCCCGGCCGATACCATCAGGACCACCGAAAGAAGGACGACACTGTTTCGTAGGGTGCGCTTCATACCACTGTCTCTTTCTGATCTATCTATTCGTACTATTGAACCACAGCCAGTGGTCTGGCAGCAAGCCCCACCAGGAGCGGGGTTAGGGCGATAGAGTTCTGCATTCAAAGCCGCAAGAGTGTCCAACCCGAGAACTCGATCGCTCTGGGGGGGGCAGCCGGCATGGTTTGTCGGGTGAGATGTGCCCGCTAGCCGTCGATTTTGCAGAAGCCGGTGTTGTTGGCGTTTTGCGAATCGGCGGGGACCGGTTCGCCCGTGCGCAGGGCCGAGGCGATCTGCTCGGCCGTGAGGGGGAGCTTCTCGAAACGGATCCCCGTGGCGTCGTGCAGGGCGTTGAGCACCGCGGGGATGGTGGGCATGATGGCGCCTTCGCCGACCTCTTTGGCTCCGTAGGGGCCGTTGGGCTCATTGGTCTCCACCACGATGCAGCCCACGGTGGGCATGTCCAGGGCGGTGGGGATCTTGTAGTCGGCCAGGTTCGCGTTGAGGCAAACCCCCTTCTCGTCGAAGCGGACCTGCTCGAAGAGCGCCTCGCCCAGGCCCATGGAGACCGATCCTTCCATCTGCCCCTCCACCGAGGTGAGGTTGATGGCCTGGCCGCAGTCGTGGGCATCGGTGACTTTTTCCACCGAGATCTGTCCGGTCTCGAGGTCCACCGAGAGCTCCACCACCTGGGCGGAGCAGCCGTAGGCCGGAGATGTGCCCACTGCGGCGCCCTTGAACTTGCCCCCGAGGATGGGCGGCTTGTAGTTCCCGGTGGCTACGATGGTGCCGAGCTCCAGGAACGCGAGTCGCGACGCTTCGCGGAAGGTCAGAGGCCCCTCGGCGGGGTTGTCCGACCATCCGCGGTGCTCCTTGATGTACTGCGTGCGGTACGCGGAGATGTCCACCTCCACGCCCTCGCCCGGCAGCACCAGGCCGCCCTCGATGCGAAGGTCCTTCGCTGTCACACCCAGAAGCCTGGCCACCACCTCCAGCACCTGATCGCGCACCTTCTCGGCGGCTTCCCGTACGGCGTGTCCGGACATGAGGGTCTGGCGCGACGAATAGGCCCCGAGGTCTACCGACAGGTCCGTGTCCCCGGACTCCACGCGCACCTGGTCCAATTCCACGCCTATGGTTTCGGCGGCGATCATGGCCAGGGCCGTGTCCGTCCCCTGGCCGATGTCGGCGGCGGCGGAGCGCACCAGCACTGTGCCGCCGTCTTCCTGGAGCTTGATCTCCGCGGTGGAGTGGAAGGTCTCGGACCGGTAGATGGGATAGCCGGCGCCGCTGACGAAGAAGCCGCAGGCCACACCGATGCCGTGTCCCTTGGGGAGCTGCCCCTTTTTTTCCTTCCAGCCAGAGCCGTCGGTCACGGCCTCGATCACCTCCCGCATACCCAACGAGGACATGTTCAGATCGTTGCAGGTGACGTCGCCCGCGCTCATCATGTTCTGCAGTCGAAGCTCCACGGGATCCATGTTGAGCTTCTCGGCCACTTCGTCCAGAAGCCGCTCGAAGAGCCCCCGGGCGATGACCCCGCCGTGCCCGCGCTGGGCGCCGCAGGTGGGCTTGTTGGTGACCGATCGCATGCCGCTGTAGCGCATGTTGGGCAGCTTGTAGGGGCCGCCCAGCAGGGATCCGGCGTAGTACACCGTGGCGATGCCGAAGCTGGTGTAGGCGCCGCCGTCCAGCAGGGCCTCGTGGTCCAGGAACAGCAGGTTTCCCTTCGCGTCGGCGCCCAGGGTCATGTCGTGCAGGAACTTGTGTCGCGCCCGGGAGTGCAAAAACACCTCCTCCCGCGTGAAGGCGATCTTCACGGGCTTGCGCGCCGCCTGGGCCAGCAGGCAGGTCAGCAGCTCCATGGTGGAGCAGGATGCCTTGGGTCCGAAGCCGCCGCCCACGGCGGGCTTGACCACCCGGACCTTGCCCACGGGGACGCCCAGGACCATGGCCACTGTGCGCTGGATGTAGTGCACCGACTGGGTGGACGTGGTGAGCGTCAGGTTACCGTGGACGTCGAATTCGGCGATGGCCACCTGAGGCTCCAGGAAGGCCGCGTTCTGCATCTCGCTGCCGAGGCGTCCTGAGCAGACCACAGTGGCCTTCTCGCGAGCCGCGTCCACATCCCCGAACTCCTGCTCCACCTTGGCGCTGATGTTGCCCTCGTACAGCGGGTGGATCTGGGGCGCGCCGTCGGCCAGCGCCTCCCGGGCGTCGAGCACCAGGGGCAGGGGCTCGTAGTCCACCTCGATGAGCTCCACCGCCTCCCGGGCCGTCTCCACATCCACGGCGGCCACGGCGGCCACCTCGTCGCCCACATAGAGCACCTTGTCCACGGCCAGCACGTTCTCGTCGTACCGCGCCGGGCTCACGCCAAAGAGCATCTTGGGCACGTCCGCGGCGGTGAGCACGGCCCGCACACCGGGGAGCGCCTTGGCACGGGTGGTGTCGATGGATTTGATCCGGGCGTGGGCCACGGGGGAGTGCAGGATTGCGCCGTGCAGCATGCCCGGGAGGGTGATGTCGTCGGTGTACACGGCCCGCCCCGTCGCCTTGGCGGCGGCGTCCAGCCGAGGCGCCCGGGTTCCCAGTACGCGGTATCGACTCATGGGAGCCTCCTCTTGTTGTCGCCTTGGGCGTCGGTCTTGTTGTCACTTGGGGGGTCTAGTATTTCGGCCGCGTTCAGGGTGGCGTCGACGATCTTCTGGTAGCCCGTACAGCGGCAGAGGTTGCCCGACAGGGCCGTCCGCACCTGGAGGTCGCTGGGCTTCGGGACGCGGTCCAATAGGGCCGTGGCCGACAGGATCATGCCCGGTGAGCAGAAGCCGCACTGGATGGCGCCGGCCTCCACGAAGGCTGCCTGTACGGGGTGGAGCCCCTCTCCATCGGCCAGCCCCTCGATGGTGGTGACCTCCCGGTCGTTGGCCTGCATGGCCAGGACGAGGCAGCTGTTGACGGGCTCGCCGTCGAGTAGCACCGTGCAGGCGCCGCAGTCTCCCTCGCCGCAGCCGATTTTGGTGCCCGTCAGGCCGAGATCCTGGCGGAGGACCTCTCCGAGGGTCGCGTGGGCATGGACGGCCACCTCCCGGGGGGTGCCGTTTACCGTGAGTTGCAGCAACTTCTTCATGACGCACCTCCCTGGGCCCGCTCGAGCGCCTTGGTCAGCGCGCGGCGGGTGAGCACCTCCACGAGGTGGTTGCGGTAGTCGGCCGATCCGCGGAAGTCGTCCATGGGGCTGGCGTCGTTCACAGAGGCCGTCGCTGCCGCCGCGAGGTTCTCAGCGGTGGGCTCGGCGCCCTGGAGCAGCGCCTCGCCGGTGGGGGCGACCAGCGGAATGGGGCCCACGGAGCCCAGGCAGATGCGAGCCTGGTCCACGCGGCCGCCGTCGAGCCGGAGCCAGGCCGTGGAGGAGGTGATCGTGATCTCCACTGCTTTGCGGTTGGTGAGGGTTTCGAAGGCCGAGCCCGCCGGTCCACCGGGCGCGGGCAACCGGATGGCTGTCAATATCTCGTCGGCCTGGATCAGGGTTTGCCCCGGGTTTGTGATGAAGTCCGCCGCCGCCACCTCGCGCATGCCGTCCTTGCGGGTCAGCTCCAGGGTGGCGCCGTGTACGATGACCGGGGGCGCCGTATCGGCGCAGGGCCGGGCGTTGCACAGGTTGCCCCCGATGGTGGCGCGGTTGCGCACCTGAGGTGATCCCATGTGTCCGGCCGCGTCGGCCAGGGCGGGCGCCCGCTCCAGTACATGGGCCGATCGGGCCAGGGCCGCCATGGTGGTCAGCGGGCCCACGTTGAGTCCGCCGTCGGCAGCGGGTCGAACCCCGGCCAGCACGTCCAGGCGGGCCAGGGAGATCACCAGGCTGGGCTGTATTTTTCCCAGTCGGATGTTCCGGAGCAGGTCCGTGCCCCCGGCTACGGTGATCGCTCCCGGCCCGTGATCGGCCAGCAATGCCAAAGCCTCCACCAGGGACGAAGGCTCGGCGAAATCGTGGTGTACAGTCTGCATTCGGTCAACTCCCGGGGCCCGAGGTACAGGGGCCCGCGTCTTTCATCGATTCAGTGGTCCGCAATTCACCATAACTACGCGCGGACTGTCAAGATATGGAGTGGTTTGGTCCGATTTAACGGCCAGGTGTCGGAAGCGAGGCAGGGAGTCTACTTCTTGTCGGCTGTGCATTCGCCGTTTTGGAAGTTGCACTCGCCTTTGTGTTTGCAGCGCTTGGACTGCTTGCAGTCGGAGTGGCTGCCGGCGGTGCAGGAGCCCTCCTTGAAGGTGCACTCGCCCTTGTGCTTGCAGCGGGCAGACTGCTTACAGTGCGAGGAGTCGCCCACCACGCACTGTCCCTTGGCCGCGGCGCACTTGCCGTCGCGCTTGCACACCGAGGCGGACTCGCAGTCCTCATTGCGTTTGACCACACAGCTACCCTGTTCCTGGGTGCAGTAGCCGGCCTCCAGGCACGCGGGGGTGGACTTGCAGTCGTGCTTGGGGACCACGATCTTCGCCGTGGAGCCGGCCTGGCCGGATTGGCTGGACTGGAGGTCGTCCTTGGCGGCGGGGCTGACCGCCTCTGGTGCGCGCTTTTGGGCGGTGGACTTGCTGCATCCGACCAGACCCACGGCGACAATCAGCAGGGTGACCAGAAGGGTGACCAGAAGAGTGACCAGAAGAGTGAATGGAAGGGGGGCGAGATTGGCTTTTCGTCGGTGATTCATCATATCCCTGGAAGATAGCCTATGGTTGCGCGTGAGGCTACTTTCCACCCTTATTCAGCGTCCTTGCGCCACTGTCAATCGTGGTGGCAGCAAATCCGAGCGGACGTTCGTTCGAGAGAGTCGGCGGTCATGGGGGGGGTGCTGAATATAAGTCAATGAACATAGTATGTTATGTCCAGTTCACCTTTTCCCTTGCGGTGCTTCAGTAGATGGACTTTAAGGGTAGGGCACGGAACTATTCTGCCGAAACATCCCTGGCATAAAAGGAAGGCACACATGTCATATAGCAAGGTCTTCATCCCCTACGGTTGCTACTGGAGCACTCCCTTTTGTAAGTGGCAGGGATCCTATTCCAGCCAGCATCCCATCAAGTTTGCCGCCCAGATTACCCAACGAGCCCTGGAGGAGCGCGGGATCCCGGCCGAGACCTTCGACAGCTCCTGCCTGGGATATACAGTCCCGTCCCAGCACTGCTTCTATGGTGGTCCCTGGTTCGCGGCCCTGGCGGGCGCGGGCGGCATCACCGGCCCCATCATCTCCCAGGCCTGCGCCACGGGCGTCAAGTGTACGGAGTACGGCGGCGGTGAGGTGGAACTGGGCCGGTCCGAGGTGTTCCTGGCCGTCACAGCGGACAAATGCTCCAACGGTGCTCACCTCTACTATCCCAATCCTCTGGGCCCGGGCGGCCAGGGCGAAAAGGAAGACTGGGTGATGGACAACTTCGGTTTCGATCCCAGTCCCGGCGCTGGCAAAGCCATGTTCATGACGGCGGAGAACGTGGCCAAGGAGGAGGGTATTACCCGGGAGGAGCAGGACGAAGTCTCCCTGCTTCGCTTTGAGCAGTATCAGA
Organism: Deltaproteobacteria bacterium; assembly: GCA_029938605.1. Lineage (GTDB taxonomy): Bacteria > Myxococcota_A > Polyangia > HGW-17 > JAJRWW01 > JAJRWW01. Next base: position 14,063 of record JAOZUO010000041.1, read on the forward strand.
ACGCGCTGGCCAACGACCGGGCCTTCCAGAAAAAGTACATGGTCACGCCCATCGAAGTGAAAGACGCCCGGGGCCGCAAGACCCTCGCCACGGTGGAGACCGACGAAGGCGTGATGCCTTCCACGGCCGAGGGCCTGGCCAAGCTGCGTCCGGTGATGCGAGACGGCACGGTGACCTTCGGCACCCAGACCTTCCCGGCCGACGGAAACGCCGGCGTGGTTCTGGCCACCCAGGAGAAGGCGGCGGAGCTGTCCAAGGACAAGAACGTCGTGATTCAGCTGGTGGCCACGGCCCAGAGCCGGGTGAAACCGGGCTTCATGCCCGCCGCCAATGAGCCCGCGGTGCGGCTGGTGCTCGAGCGCGCCGGCATCGGTATCACCGACATCAAGGCGATCACTTCGCACACGCCCTTCGCGGTCAATGACGTGTTTTTCGCCAAGAAGTTCGGGCTCAAACCTGAATTCGCCAACCGCTACGGCTGCTCGTTGGTCTGGGGACACCCTCAGGGTCCCACGGGCATGCGCTCCATCATTGAGCTCATCGAGGAGTTGGCGGAGCTCGGCGGCGGGTACGGGCTCTTCACCGGTTGTGCGGCCGGCGACTCCGCCGCGGCGCTGGTTCTTAAGGTCACCGTGGCCTAGCAGCCCCAAGGAGTCTCGCATGTCGGAAGCAGGAAGTGTCGTCGAGCTCGAGCTCCGAGACGACGTTGCGTATATTACCCTCAACAGCCCGCCGCTGAACATTCTTACGGCGGCCATGATGACCGGCATCTGCGAGGCGGTGGAGAAGATCGCCGCGGATGACAGCCTCAAGGCGGTGGCCTTCCGGGCCAATGGGAAGGCCTTCAGCGCCGGCGCCGACGTGGAGGAGCACAAGCCGGACCAGGCCCCCACCATGATCGGCGTCTTCAGCCGCATGTTCACGCTCCTGGGTGCGCTGGAGATCCCCATCGTCATGGCGGTGGACGGCGCGGCCATGGGAGGCGGCTTCGAGCTGACCATGATGGCCGACGTGCTGATCGCCTCGGACCGGGCCAAGTTCGGCCAGCCGGAGATCCGCATTGGCTTCTTCGCGCCTCTGGGCGTGGCCTACCTGCCTCAACTGGTGGGGCCCCAACGCGCCATGGAGATCACCTGCGGGGGCCGCGCCTACTCGGCCGAGCAGATGAAGGAGTTCGGCTTCGTGTCCTACGTAGTGGGCCACGAGGAGCTGGAGGAGCGGCTGGAGAAGGCCCTGAAGGACTTCCGTGCCGCCAGCCCGCTGGTGATGCGGCTCAACGTGCGCACCCTCAAGCGTGTCATGGGACGCCCCATGGAGGAGGCGCGTCTTGCGGCGGAGAAGGTGTTCCTCGAAGATCTCATGGTCACCGAAGACGTTCAGGAGGGGATCGCCTCCTTTTACGAGAAGCGGAAGCCTGCATGGAAAAATCGGTAGGGGGCTCACCCATGCGAATCGTGATTGTCGGCGCCGGCGCTCTGGGCGGCCTGGTGGGCGCGCAGCTCTCGGACTCGGGGGAGGATGTCACCCTCATCGAGATCAACCGGGCCCGGACCAAGCTACTCAATGAGACTGGGCTCTTCATCTCTGCTGGCGCAATGGGGGAGCGTTGCATCCCTCTCAAGGTCGTGTCCTCCGCGGACGAGGTGGACGGAGCGGACCTGATCTTTGTCTCCGTAAAGAGCTACCAGACCGAGGTCGCTGTGCGGGGGGTGGAGTCCATCATCGGCCCCGAAACCCGTGTGCTGTCCATGCAGAACGGCATCGGTAACGCCGAGAAGATGGTGGAGATCCTTGGCCCCGAGCGCGTGCTCACGGGCATCACCTACCACTCCATTCAGCACACGGGGCCCAACCGCCTGCGCTATCGCAAGGGCATCAAGCCCATCCAGATCGCCCCCTTCGACGGTAAGGTTACGCCCTTCGTGGAGTCCATCGGCGAGGTCTTCCGTGGTGCCGGCCTAGACACCAACGTTGTGGACTCCATCGACCATGTGGTGTGGCAGAAGCTGCTGCACAACGCGGTGGTGAATCCGGTCTCTGCCCTGACAGGACTCACCTGCCGAGAGCTGCTGGACGACGAGGCCTGCCAGGCCTTCATGCGGTCCTGCTGCTTGGAGATCATCGAGGTCATGCGTGCCCGGGGCGTGCCCATCGTCGATGAGGAGGATCCCTACCGCCCGGTGGTCGGTTCCCAGAATGCTCTGGGCAAGAATCGCCCGTCCATGTGGCAGGACCTCTCCCGCGGACTCCCCACGGAGATCGACGCTATCAACGGCGCCATCGTGGACGAGGCCCAGCGGCTCGGCATGGAGGCGCCGCTGAACTGGGGCCTCGTGCGCTTCATGAAGTCCCGGGAGCACCAGGTCCTGCGCCGCATGCGTCGGATCAACGAGACCGTGGAGTCTGTCAAGCGCTCCCAGATGCCCCTACTTACTCGCGCCACACCGCTCGATGTGCTGGGCGGCATGCCCGAGGGAAGGGTGCCCCTTCAGTGCGCCCCTAAGCTCAAGGAGCTCATGGCGGACCACTACCGGGATCTCGGCGCCGCGTCGAAGGACCCCCAGCGTCATGTGGTCTGGAGCTCGGGCCTGGCCCCGGTGGAGATTTTGCGGGCGCTGGGGCTCACTCCCTATTTCCCGGAGAACCACGCTGCCCTCATTGGCGCCAGCCGTCAGGCCGAGCCCTACATTCGGCGCGCCATGGGTGCCGGCTTCTCGCAGTTCGCCTCCACGGCCATGACCTCGGACATCGGCGCCTTCCTGATGGAGGAGAGTCCCCTGGTGTCCGTATACGACCTCCCGGGGCCGCCGCCGCCCGAGGCGCTGGTGTATAACACCGCCTACGCCGAGACCCTGCGGCCATGGTTCGAGTTCTATGGCCAGCGCTACGGCGTACCAGTCTTCGGGCTGCAACCCTCCACGGGTGTGGGGGATCTGGACCAGTTAGACGTGGACATCGCGGTGCAGCAGCTCAGCCGGCTGGTGTCCGAGCTGGAGGAGCGTTTCGAGTGCAAGCTGGACTTCGACCGGCTCGCCGAGGTGGTGAGCTACTCCCAGAAGGCGGCGTCCCTGTGGGCGGCCATCGTGGATCTGGCGCGGTCCACGCCGTCGCCGCTGACGTACTTCGATATGCTCGTGCACCTGGCACCCATGGTGCTCATGCGCGGCACCTCGGCGGCGGTGGAGTACTACCGCATCGTGTTGGCGGAGCTGGAGCAGCGCGTGGCTGAGGGTACCGTGGCCGTACCCGGGGAGCGGTTCCGCTTCTACTGGGAGGGGCCGCCCATCTGGTGCGCCTTGCGTCCCCTGGCCACGACCTTTTTGGAGCACCAGGTGGCCGTGGTGAGCTCGAGCTACAGCGACATCTTCGCCATCGACGGCCTGGACCCAGACAACCCCATCGAGTCCATGGCGCGCTGCTACGCGGGCATCTATCCGAATCTGTGCTCCAGTCGCAAGGAGTCCTTCCTGCGGGCGGATTTGGAACGGTTTGGCGTCGACGCCATCTTGTACCACGATGGCCGGACTGCCCGGAAGCACTCCAGCGTGCGGGACGGGTTGGGGCAGCGGATCCATGCGGCCAACGGGTTGCCGTATATGGTGATGGAGGCAGACACCCACGATCCACGGCTGTTTTCCCTGGACGCACTGGACCGCCGGATCGTCGAGTTTATTGAAATGACCGAGCGGAAGAACGGACACTCCGTGACGCCCACCGAAGCGGCAAGGAACAAAAAGTGAGCACAACCGAACCAATTGTGGCCGGCGTGGATGTGGGTACGGAGTGCGTTAAGGCGTTGGTGCTGGGCGGAGATCACCAGGTTCTGGGCCGGGCAGTGGTCCCGTCTACGGGCTACTTCCAGGGGCGGATCAAGGAGGCTCTGAAGGGGGCGCTCGAGGAGGCGGGGAAGGTGTTGGATGATGTGGAGCGCACCGGAGTAACGGGGTTTGGTGCGCGCTGCGCCCATGTCCCTGGCGGTACGTTCTATGGCGAGGCGACGTGCAACGTTCGCGGCGCCCTGCACCATTTCGACGCGCCCATGACCCTGGTGGATCTGGGCGGACGCAGCCCCACGGTGATTCGAGTCAACGACGAAGGTCTGCGGGTGGAGAGCCACTCCCTGCGTAAATGCGCGGTGGGCATCGGCTCCTTCATGGACAGCGCCGCCCGTCGACTGGCTGTGCATCCGACGCATTTCATGGAGTTGGCTTCCAAGGCGGAGCGCCCCGTGTCGGTGAATAGCTATTGCACAGTGTTCGCCGAGACCCAGATCCTGGAGCAGCTCCGGGGCGGCGCCACGCGAGAGCAGGTGGCCCTGGGGTGTATGCACTCGGTGGCCGAGCGTGTGTTGGAGATCGGGCACCTGGTAGAACCCCTGGTGGTGTGTGGCGGTATCGTGGAGTACTACCCGGGGGTGATGGCGGCCCTGGAGGCCAAGGCAGGTATCGCCGTCAAGCCGGTGAGCCAGCCCATCATGTGCGCGGCCCTGGGCGCCGGCTTGTTGGCCCTGGCTGAATAGGGTTCAGAAAAATCTCACAATCTACGACGGAGAGGCTGAAATCATGAGCGACGACAAGCGGACGATCACCGGCTGGGTAATGACTGAGGTGGGCAAGCCCGTGGAGAAACGGGAGCTGAGTATCGATGCCCCGAAGGCGGGGGAGGTGCTCGTAGAGGTGGCCGGCTGCGGAGTGTGCCACACCGACATCTCATTTCTCTACCAGGGCGTACCCGTGCGCCACGACCTGCCGCTGGTGTTGGGCCATGAGATCAGCGGCACCGTGCGCGAGGCCGGCGAGGGCGTGGACGCGTCCATCGTGGGCCAGCCTGTGCTCATTCCGGCGGTGCTGCCCTGCGGAGAGTGCGATCTGTGCAAGTCCGGCAATCGCACCATTTGCCGCAAGCAGGTCATGCCCGGAAACGACAACCACGGCGGCTTCGCCAGTCACGTGGTGGTCCCAGCGCGGTACGTTTGTCCTGTGCCCGAGGCGGTTTTGGCCAAGCACGAGCTCTGGGAGATCGCCTGTGTGGCCGACGCTGTGACCACGCCGTTCATGTCGGTCAAGCGCTCGGGCATGGTCGAGGGGGATCTGGCCATCATCATCGGCGCCGGGGGAGTGGGCATCCACTGTGTGCAGATCGCCGCCGCCTACGGCGCCAAGGTCGTGGCCATGGACATCGATGACGCCAAGCTGGACATCGCCAAGTCCGGCGGCGCGGGCGCGGTCATCAACGTGGCCGACAAGAGCTTCAAGGAGGTCCGCGCGGCCGTCAAGGACGCCGCCAAGGCCATGGGAGCCAATCCCTTCTGCTGGAAGATCTTCGAGACGTCGGGCACCAAGCCCGGCCAGGAGACCGCCTTCGGCCTGGTGAGCTTCGGAGGATACCTGGGTATCGTGGGCTTCACCCTGGCCAAGCTGGAGGTGCGCCTGTCCAACCTCATGGCCTTCGACGCCACCGTTCGCGGCAATTGGGGTTGCGACCCCGAGCTCTACCCCGAGGCCCTCGACTGGCTCGCCACGGGCAAGATTCAGATCTCTCCCTACGTGGAGAAGCACCCCCTGGAAGACATCAACGAGATCCTCGAAGCCGCCCACAAGGGCAAGCTCACCAAGCGCGCGGTGCTGATTCCCTGAACGATTGGTCTCCGGGTCCCCTAGCCGGCGAAGTTCGCTGCTGCGAATTTCCAAGACAGGAGCTTGTCTAGGAAGCCGTTGATGTAGGCTTTTCTCTTGTTCTGGTGATCCAGGTAGTAGGCGTGCTCCCAGACATCGATGGTCAACAGGGGCTTGTGACCGGCGGTCATGGGGTTGTCGGCGTTGCCGGTTTTGAGCACCTTGATCTTGGAGTCCGCGCCCAGCACCAGCCAGGCCCAGCCGCTGCCGAACTGGGTGGCGGCAGCCCCAAACAGCTCCTTTTTGAGCTGGGTCACCGATCCGAAGTCCGCCTTGACCTGCGCCAGGAGCTTACCGGTGGGAGCGCCGCCGCCGCTGGGCTGCATGGACTTCCAGTAGAAGGCGTGGTTCCAGGCCTGAGCGGCGTTGTTGAACACACCGGTTTGGGCGTCATTGCCTGCGGTGGCCTTGATGATCTCCGGCAGGGTTTGCTTCGCCATGGGGGTGCCCCGGACCGCCTTGTTGAGCTTGCGCAGGTATCCGGCGTGGTGCTTTCCATAGTGGAACGACAGGGTGCGCGCCGAGATGACGGGCGCCAGTGCGCCCGGGGCGTAGGCCAGCTTCTCCTGGTTGAAGGGACCTCCCGTCTCGGCTGGCGTGGCCCGACGCGGACCGGGCCCCGCCGTGGCGCCGTTGCATCCCGCTGCCAGGGCCGTTGCTCCCACGGCTACTCCGGCGGCGGCGGTCTGGATGAACTGACGCCTGCTGTTGCCGCGGTCGTTGGGGACGGCGTTTTGTCTGGTGTTTTTGGCGGTCTCCATAGCGATGTCTCCAGTCGTTGGGGTTGTATTCGGACTGTTCGTGTCTAAATTGTGTCCGGACCGGGCGAACGTCAATGCGCAGCGGTGAGATTTGTACAGAAAAGGAATTGGACCATGAGCCTCGCAAACTCCGCATTTCTTCCGGAAAAGCCAGAGACCCTCGAACCCACCCAACCGGATACCGCCGCCGGGCCCATCTCCGCAATGGTGAGGGACATGCTCGTGGCCCTGGGCGAGGATCCCCGTCGGGAAGGGCTCGTCAAGACCCCCTCCCGTGTGGAGAAGTCCATGCGATTTCTCACCTCCGGATACCAAACCGATCTGGAAGAGGTCGTAAACGGCGCCGTATTCGAATCCGACTATCGCGATGTGGTGCTTGTGCGGGATATCGACATCTTCAGCCTCTGTGAGCACCATCTGCTGCCGTTTTATGGCAAGGCGCATATCGCCTACCTCCCAGAAGGGAAGGTGCTGGGCCTGAGCAAGCTGCCCCGTATCGCGGAGATGTTTGCCCGGCGCCTACAGCTTCAAGAGAACCTCACCCAGCAAATCGCCGATGCCGTACAGTCGCTGCTCAACCCCAGGGGTGTGGCCGTGTCGCTGGAATGCTCGCACATGTGCATGGCCATGCGGGGAGTGCAGAAGGTGGGGTCCACCACGGTGACCCGCGCTCTGTTGGGCGCCTTCAGTGAGGATTCGAAGCTGCGCCGGGAGCTGTCCATGCTGGAGGGCGCGGGGCAGGGCGGTCGCCTCTGGGGAGCCTGAGAAAGGCCTGGGATCGAACACCACTGAAAAAATCCGGTATCTGTGGCAAGCCGTGATTCACAAGTGGTCGCGAAAAACGTACTATGAGGTCCGTGGCAGAATTGAATCGTCCCAACGGATCGGCGCCGCCCTTCACCACTGAAGTAGCGTGTCACAAGCGGCAGATCGATCACCCGACAGACCCGTCTCGCAATCACCCCATCCACGATGCGGTGGAGAACATCGAGTATGGTGACGGGCGCTGGTCCATCGCCATCTCCCTCGATGGCGTGTCCGAGACCAAGAACCGTAAGAAGCTGGTCCCCATTGGGCGCATGTTGGGCTGGGACTTCTCCAAGTTCTGCACCGAAGAGAATCCCGAGACCATGAAGGACATCGTGGCCTGGTTTCGGCAGACCACACGGGATCCGCACTACCAGGACCAAGGCGCCACGACCCTGTCTCTGATCCGGTTCGACCGGCACACCGGTATCATCGACGGCATCAACCTGGGCGACAGCGTGCCGTTGATGATCGTGCAGAATCCGGTGGCCGGCCCCAAGGGCCCACGACACCTGCAGCTTCGGGCCGTGGTGCTCGCGCCCTTGCACACGGTGGCCAACGACCCCGGGTCGGTGTTCAAGTGCTGGCGCCACGGTGGTCCCTTCGAGCCCGATGGATTCCGTCTCGCCCTGCCCAGGAAGTACACGGCCGTGTGGCTGGTCACCATGAGCGACGGCTTCGTGAAGGTGACAGAGTCGGTGACCAAGCGCCTGTATGATTCCCGGGTGGTGGAGCGGATCCTGGCCAAGCGATACCCCGACTTCGTGCGGGTGTATTTGCCCGAGGCCCTGACGCATCTGGCGCCGGAGATACGACGACCCAAGCACGGTCGCGTGCGGTTCTCCCTCATCCAGGACAACGCGATCCTCAAGGAGGCCTTCACGGACCACTACAAGGCGCTGACCGACCCCACCGAGCGCCTGGCCATGGATGTGGTGGATCTGGACACCACCTTCCTGCAGACGCTTCTGGCTGCCAAGGACGACGAGGGCCGGGAGATCTTGGGAAAGACTGTTGCGCAGCATAAGGCCCAAGCCCACCGCACCCTGAAGTGGCTCTTCAAGGCGCCGGCGAACCCGCAGCTCGGCGACCGCGGGTTCGAGTCCTATCTCCGGGTCTACTGCCGGTCAGAGCTCTTCGGCGAAGCCATGGTGCACTTCATCGACCGCAACGCTGATTCGGGCATCTCCCTGTCAAAACGGCTACACGCCTTCATGGAAGGGCTCGGCAAGATTGGCGACGACTTCTGTGTGGCGCTGATCCGACTCACCGCCAACACCGGCCCGCCGTCCCTTCCGCCCATTCTGCCCATTCCACCCATTCCACCCCCGCGGTGATTCGCGCTATATATTGCCGTCGACAGGGTTGGGGGCAGGGACCCGCGCCAGGGCCCCGGGCTGGACGTCGAATCGTCCTGGGAGGCGAATGGTGTCGCCGGTCTGGGCGCGGGAGAGCTCGTCGCCGTCCACGGTCACCAGGGGAGTCGCCGTGGCCGTCTGGCACACCATGCCGCGATCCCGTAGCTCCACGGCCGCTCCAGGCAGCACCGGGTTGCGTAGCGCTACGTCCACGAACTCGTCGGTACGGGCCACCACGCGTCCCAGGAAGTCGTTTCGTCGGTTGCGGTAGGAGCCCTCGGGATTGTAGGCCTCAGGCCCGGGTCCGCACCCGGAGCCCTGACCAGAGCCCTGACCGGAGTCTTCGAGGAAGTGCGTGGAGAACCCGCGGTTGGAGCCCAGGCTCAGCTCGGCCAGGTATCCGGGCAGGCGGCGCTGGAACTCAGCCACCTCACCGCGGGCGAGGAGCTCGGCGGCCTGGAGGTATACGTCCACCGTGGTGCCCACGTAGTACTCCGACCGGGTGCGGCCCTCTATCTTGAGGGAGCGTATGCCCGCGGCCAGCATCGATTCCAGAAGGGGGAGACCGCACAGATCCTTGGCATCGAAGAAGTAGGTGCCCCGCTCATCCTGCTCCACGGGGTTTCCCTGGCCCGGGCGGCGCTTGTCCTCCAGCTCCTTGTACTGCCAGCGACAGCCCTGGGCGCAGGCGCCCCGGCGGGGGTCCCGGTTGGCCCAGTACAGCGACAGCAGACAGCGTCCGGAGTAGGCGATGCACACCGCGCCGTGAACGAAGGCTTCGATCTCACCGCCG
>JAOZUO010000041.1:23556-56248 GCA_029938605.1 Deltaproteobacteria bacterium
CGTCGCGCGAGATCGATCACCCCGGGGTCGGCGACGATGAGCCCGTCCGGTCGCAGGTCGCCCAGGGTCTTCAGAGAGTCTTCGATGCCATCCAAATCCGCATCGAAGGGCTGGATGTTCACTGCCACGTAGACCTTACGCCCCCGCTCGTGGGCGTAGGCGAGCCCCCACTCCAGCTCATCGAAGTCGAAGTTTCCCGCGAAGCTCCGCATGGAGAACTGCCGCAGGCCGAGGTACACCGCGTCGGCGCCGAAGTGCAGGGCAGTCCTCAGCTTGTCCGGTGTGCCCGCCGGCGCGAGGATCTCTGGGCGTAGAATCTTCATGTCGAGCACGGAGACTAGCACAGCCACCGCGGAGAGGGAGATGGAGCGCCGGGGGGAGTGTTAGAGGGTCGGGCCCGGGACTGGTACCAGGCTGCCGGAACGGGTGGAGTCACCGATCTGACCTTCGGTGTTCGATCCAGAGCACCAGGTCATGCCGTTTTGCTGGATCACGCAGGTATGGTGCGTCCCGACCTCCACGGCGATGGCGGGCGAGGGGTTCTGGAACTTCACGGGAGTGGGCTCCATGGTGGTGGTCCCTGCGCCGAGCTGACCGGAGGCGCCGCTGCCCCAGCACCACACCGAGCCGTCATCGAGGAGTGCGCAGGCGTAGCTGTTGCCGGCCGCCACGGACACGGCCCCGGACAGTCCGACCACGGACATCGGGGTGAGCCGTTGTTCGAATGTGCCGTCGCCGAGTTGGCCATAGCTGTTGCTACCCCAGCACAGGACCTCGCCGGTGGTCCGCACCGCGCAGGTGAATTTGCCCTTGGCCGCCGCCACTGCTACGGCGTCAGTGAGGCCGACCACCTGGACGGGCCAGTCCTGATTGTTCGTATCGCCGTTTCCTAGCCTCCCATTTGCGCCGTTCCCCCAGCACCAGACCGAGCCGTCGTCGATCAGCGCGCAGGCGTGGTGCCCGCCTGCCGAAAGAGCCGTGATCCCGGTGAGCGGTGTGGCGGATCCGCCGACGGTAACTGGTACCACGGACGTTGTGTTGAGGCCGTCGCCGAGCCGGCCGTCGTCTCCGAGACCCCAGCAGGATGCCGATGCCGGTGTCACGCCATCGTCAATTCTGGCGCAGGAGAAGGCGTAGCCACAGGCGACCTGCTCTACGTTGCTCAGACCCAGCACCTGCACGGGCACGAGAACCGCGTCATTGGTGCCGTTCCCGAGGGAACCGTGGGCCCCGTTCCCCCAGCACCAGGCCGTGCGGTTGATTGGCTCCGTGCCGTAGGTCCGCGCCGCGCAGGTGTGCTCGTTGCCCGCCGACACCGAGACCACGTGGGTGAGGTTCATTACGCCCGTGGGCGAAGTCTGTGAGGTGATGGTGCCGTTTCCGAGCTGCCCCGCGTCGTTGCCGCCCCAGCAGAAGACCGCCGACAGCTCGCCGGCCACGGCGCACGTGTGTACTACGGACCCGGTGATGCTCTGGATCCCGGCCAGACCGGCCACCATCACGGGGACGTCCCCGTCCCAGGGCGCCCCGGGCCCGAGCTCGCCGTTGCCGCTGTTTCCCCAGCAGGCCAGGGAGTGATCGTCGCGGAGGGCGCAGTAGTGTCCCAGCCCGCCCGACAGCGCGGTGGCGTCCTCCAGGCCGATGACCGGCACGGGGAGACGGGACTCCACGGCCGTTCCGTTTCCCAGCCGATAACCGCCCCAGCACCAAACCGAACCGTTTTCCCGCAGCGCACAGGCGTTTCTCATCCCTCCGGAAATGGTCTTGGCGTTGTCAATGTACAACACCTTATCCGGGCTGGAGTCGATGATGCTGTAGCCCCGACCGAGCAGGCCTTCGGACCCCGCGATGCCGTCGCAGCCCCAGCACCACACATCGCCGAATTCGTCCACGGCACAGGTGTGGGCCGCCATCGCTGCCAAATCGACGACAGCGCTGACGCCCGCGACCGTGGTGGGCGGGGTGGCGCCGTCTGGGCCGGGGCCGATCCTTCCGCACCAATTGTATCCCCAGCAGGACACATCGCCGTTCTCGTGCACGGCGCAGGCATAGCTCGAGCCCACCGAGATCTTTCGCAGGGGGGAAGTGAGCGACACCTGGAGTGGCACGGCGCTGTCGGTGTCGGTGTTGGTGTCGTTGCCGAGCTGTCCATCGCTATTGTGCCCCCAGCAGTAGCCGACCCCCTGGTCGTCCACGGCGCAGGTCACGCCATCCTGGTGACTGGCGGATAGGCCCACTACTCCGGTGAGGTCGGAGACGGGCACGGGCACAGGGCTGTCGGTGGTCGTGCCGTCGCCCAGCTGACCGACGTTGTTTTCGCCCCAACACCAGGCGGACCCGTCGGCGACCACCGCACAGGTGTGGTTCCGGCCCGCGGCGAGGGTCACCGCGGCGTCCAGCCCGGTCACCGTGACCGGTTCTGCGCTGGTCTCGTAGAGCCCGTTTCCGAGCTGGCCGTACTCGTTTCGGCCCCAGCAGCGAACCACGCCGTCCGGACGGATCGCGCAGGTGTGGCTGGTGCCGGCGGCCACGGCGACCCAACCGGTACACAGCGTCGTCTCCACCGTACAATCAGCGCGGCATGTGAGGGGCCCTTCTCCGTAGCCTAGCCCTTCGCAGGTGGTGCCGGTGACATCCTCTCCCTCCCCCTCGCAGTCCTCGCCTGGATCCACCACCTGGTCGCCGCAGTAGGCCTCGCGACAGTCGGTACGGCAGGCACCCGGATTGGAGTCCGAGTTGGCGGCGCCGTCGTCACAGACCTCGCCGGGATCGATCACGCCGTCTCCGCAGACCGCCTGGCTCTCATTGTCGTTGTTGTTGTTGGTGTTCTGGTTGTCGTCCTGTCCGCCGTCCGTACCGCAGCCCATGACGACCAAGGTGGCGAGAATTGCCAGCCCCTTGGTGCAAAAAAGACGCATCGTGACCTCCTCCTGTGTCCTCGTGTGCCCGAGCGTGTCCCCGCGTGTGCTTGGCTTTTGGCATTATAGGAGAGGTTCGGTCGCGGATTCAACCCTTGCGGGCTGACAGCGGTAGCTGACACTCTCGAGAGCTGGGGGGAGGCAGGAGGCAGGGTGCTATTTGTGCACGAACTCCGCGCGGGAGCGGGGGCCCTTCTCGACGAAGTTCTTCACGCCGATCTGCATGTCCTCGGTCTTGCAGCACTCGCCGAACATGGCGGACTCGTGGGCGAGGCCCTCTGACAGGGGCATGGCGCAGCCTTCGAGGATGGTGCGACAGAGGATGGCGTCGATGGCTGTGGACAGGTGGCCCAGCTTCACATCCTCGAGCTGGGCGGGCACCTTCACTGGGCTGGGATCCACCCGCTTGCCGCCGAGGTCCCCGGCGGCCGCTGCCCGGGCCAGCTCCACGGCGCGGTCCAACAGCTTGGTGGGCTCCACCTCCTCGAGCATAAGCCCGTACTCCACGGCCTGGGCGCCGGTGATGGGGCGCCCCGTGCGCAGCATCTCGGACGCCTTACGGATTCCGATGAGTCGCGGCAGTCGCTGGGTGCCGCCCGCGCCGGGGATGATGCCCAGGTTCACCTCGGGCTGGCCCACGGCCACCTTGAGACCCGTGCGGCAGATGCGCGCCGTGCAGCACATACCCATCTCGTTGCCGCCGCCGAAGGCCAGGCCGTTGTAGGCGGCGATGACGGGCTTTTTGAGATTCTCGATGAAGTTCCCCGAGGCCTGGGACCGCTGGGAGTCAGATATGCCCGCCTCCGGGGTGTCCATGGAGGCGATGAAGCCCACGTCGGCCCCCGACACAAAGGCCTTGGTGCCGAACCCGGTGAGCACGGCGGCCTTGATGGCCGAGTCGTCGGCGATGTCCTGGAAGTGGCGCTTGAGCTGGGCGAAGACGTCGGCGTTGAGGGCGTTTAGCACCTTGGGCCGGCGGATGGTCACCACGGCCACGTCGCCCACGTCCTTGCGGATGACGAAGTCGATCTGCCAGTCTTTCCCGGCGGCGGCTTGTTTCCGGATGCACGCGGCCACGGGGAAGTCCGGGTGTGCCGCGGCGTAGGCCTCCACGAGCTTAAGGGTCTCGGCGAGGCCGAGATGGTTCATCATGCGGAAGGGAGGCGTGAGGTCCAACCCCAGCTCCAGCTCCATCTCCAGGTCGGCCACGTTGGTGATGCCGCTGTCGATGATCTGGCCCACGAGGCCCAGGTAGGCGCCGCGCATGGCGTTTTTGAGCTTGGTCTCCTGGTCCTCGGGGAGCTCCACTTTCTCGCCCCGGGCGGGGACTTCCCAGCGATCGCCGGTCTCCATGGCGTCGGCCAGGAGCTTGGGCGACTTGTACCACTTGTTGAGACGGTCGTGGGACATGTCCAGGCCGTGGAACGTGATGGGGTTGCCGCCCGTGAGGTTCATGGCGGTGAAGGGGCCGACGGTGAGGCCGAGGGCGCGCGCGGCGGCGGCGTCCACCTCCTTTGTGGAGCCCATTCCTTCCTCGACGCACAGGGCGGCCGCCTGGAAGATCCCCTCGAAGATGGGGTCCACCGCGTAGCCGTAGCGACTTCCCACCTTGATGGGGACCTTGCCGATGGACTCGTAGAGTCCGAGCAGGTCGTCGATCATCTGGGGATCCGATTCGGCGCCGGGGATGATCTCCAGGGCTACGTTGCGCTCGGCTGGGAAGAAGTAGTGGATCACCAGCGTCTTGGACTTGTCGGCCAGGGGCTCGAAGATGAGCTCCGGCTCCAGGTGGGACGAGTTGGACGCCAGGATGGTGTCGGGACACAGCTTCCGGATCTGCGTGAAGATGCGTCCCTTGAGGTCCTTGTCTTCGGTGGCTGCCTCCACGATGAAGGACGACCCCTTGAGCTGGTCGTAGTCGCTGGTGAAGGTGGTGTTGCTCTTCATGGCGTCGCCCATCTCGGGCGAGAAGGCGCCGGACTTCATGCCGCGATCGATCTTCTTGTGCAGCTTCTTCTCTCCACCGGCCAGGGCCTCCTCGGAGATGTCCACCACCACCACGGGGACCCCGTGCTTGTGGAAGACCTTACTGAAGTGCAGCGCGATGTCGGGGCCGATCTGCCCCGAGCCGATGACCCCGATTTTTTCGATGTTGAGGCCCTTGTACTGGTACGCCATGTGTCTCCTCCGTGTCGCGCTCGAGGCCCTGTGGTCGCGGACGCTGTCAGGTGGTGGGAATTGCTCAGACCGAGAGAACTGGCCGTAGATTTAGCGCGAATGGATTCGAAGGTCAATCGGCGGGATGGAGCTTGAAGCCGTCGAGCTGGAGGCCGGCGGCGGCTTCGGCCTGGTGGAGGAGTATTTGGGGGTTCTGGCGCCAGAGATTGAGGCGCACGGGATAGATGGCCACGCCCTCGGGAGTGGGCACGGCGAAGTGCTTGGAGTCCGGAGCGAAGGCGACCCGGAGGGCGACGTGGGGTAGGGTGAGTCGCTGGAGCTCCAAGCCGGTAGCGGTCTGCCAGATTCGTACGGTGCGATCTCGGCTCGCAGACAGGATGTAGCGGCCGTCACCGGAGAAGCTGGCGCTCACGATCTCGTCGGTGTGGCCGCTCAGACGCGCGATCCGCCGGCCGGTGCGCGTGTTCCACAGGGTCATGGTTTGGTCGTCTCCGACGGCCAGCAATTGGTCTGGGCTGGGGGAAAACAGGAGGCGGTCCACAGAGGCGCTGCCTCCTGGGAGGGTGCGGTAGGGATCCAGATCCTTGACCTGGAGCAGGCGGATGCGTCGCTTGGAGTCCGACGTGGCCAGGAGCTTGCCGTCTGTCGAAAAGGCCAAGGGTGCGCGCACTTTCTCGATCCGGTCTATCTCTTTTCGATCCGCCCAGCGCCAGAGCCGTACGGTGCCTGCCCCGCTGGCCGAGGCTATGGTGGCGCCGCCTGGGGCAAATGCGACGCCTGTGATGGGCGAGGTTGGTCCACGCAGGACCGTGGCCCGCTCTTTGGAGTACAGGGGCCACACCCACACCGTGGAGCCCGGTCCGCTGGTCACGACGTGCCTGGAGTCGCCGGATAGCGCCGTGGGTTGGAGGTCCGGGGGCAGCAGTCGCCGGCGCGTCACTACTTTCTTGCTCTTAAGGTCCCACACGTGGAAGACGTTGGAGGCGTCCCGACCCACGAGCCGGTCTCCCTTGGCGGTGTACCAGGCGGCCACGAAGGAGCGCCCCCTGTCGGTGAGCTTGGGTAGCAGGACCGTCGGCCGCAGCCCTCCGTCTCCCAGGTTCCAGATGCGGGTGCGCTGGTCCCAAGCGCCCGTGGCGAGAAGACCGCCCTTGTGGGAGAAGGCCACGGACCAGAGTTGGCGTTGGTGGGCCGCGACGCGCGTAACCGGCTTCCATCGATCCGTTCGCCACAGGACGAAGGTTTTGTCTATGCTCGCCGAGGCCAGCCAGCGCCCATTGGGGGAGAAGGCCAGGCTGGTCACGTCCGCCGTGTGGTGCTTGAGGGTGGTTGTTAGGCGGAGCTTGTGGGTGGAGAAGACTCGGATGGAGCGATCCAGGCCGCCGGAGACCAGGTGCTGGCCGTCCGGGGAGAAGGCCACGGTCCAGACCGGGCCCAGGTGTCCGGTGTAGTTGGCGTGGGCGCGGCGGTCCTTGAGGCTCCAGAGTCGCACCCGGGAGTTGGTCCCGTGCCAGGCGGCCGAGGCCAGGAGTCGCCCGTTCGGTGAGAAGGCCAAGGCCCACACGGCGCCCTGGGTGTGTCGGAATGTGGTCCCCAGAGACCAGGTGGGGACGTCCCAGATTCGAATCATCCGGTCCATGCCTCCGGAGGCGAGCTGGCGCCCGTCCGGGGAGAATCGCACGCTGAGCGCCATGGATCCGTGAGCATCCAGGGTACGCACCTTTTTGCGGCTCTCCACGTTCCAGATGCGCACCTTGCCCGCGTTGGTGGCCGCGGCCAGGAGCTTGCCATCGGGCGAAAACGCAACCTCGAATACCGGCATGGCGGGCGCTGTGAGGTCCCCGGCCCACCGTCCCTTGACCACGTCCCAGATCCGCACCTTGCGGCTGTCCCCACTCACGGCCAGGAGTTTTCCGTCCGGAGAGAAGGCCGTCGACCACACCCGGAACCCGAGCTTTCCGAGGGTGCGTCGGTGTGTCACTACGGAGCGTACGGCTGCTTCGTAGAGCACCGACTGGGAGGCGGTGATTCCCGCCCGGCGTTGGGCGGTGAGAGCCCCCTTGGGCTGGGAGTAACGGTAGGGACTCAGGGGGTTGTCGGGGTTGTGCAGCAAGGCGGCGGCGGTGAACACCCGCGCGGCCAGGGGGCGCCCATCCAGGAGCAATCGCGAAGCTCCGTGGCGGTAGGCTGCTGCGAGGGTCCGGTGCATCTTGCGGGTGCTGGCCTCCGTGCGTTGGTGCTCCGCCCGTTCCCGGAGACGGACGCGGTGTACGCGCTCAAGCCCGTCCACGGTCCGATCCAGTTGCTCGGCCTGCCGGCGGCGGTTGGAGTCGGTGAGGGTGTAGAGGCGGAATGTGTAGGCGAGGCTTACCGAGAGCACCAAAGTGATGACGGCCAGCAAGATGAGTCCAACCTTGACGCGTGACATGAACGTTCCCGTACCTTCAATCGGAGAGGTATTGGGCGATTGAGCTCAGCCCTTCGCTGACGCTGCTTGGATCGGCCTGGAGCCAGCTGATCCGGAGTGTGCCGGGGACCTCCCACAGAGTCCCGGGAATCACGAGTACGCAGTGGTCATCGTGGAGGGCTTCAGCCAGAGCCACGTCATCCACGCCCGGAGGCAGGGTTACGCAGCCGAAGCCCGCGGCCTCGGGGCGTTGCCAGGTGACTCCGGGCGTGGCCTGTACCCAGGAGTCCACCACCGCGACCCCTTCGCGTGCCGCGGTCTGGGCGCGCTTGGTCAGCGTGTCCGCCTTCCTCAGAAATGCCAGCCCCACAGCCGCGCTAGGTGCCGAGGCCATGCCGTAGTTCAAGTGGGCGGTGCGTAGGCGACTCACCTGAGATTGTTCGCCGCAGATCCAACCCAGCCGGGCCCAGTAGGCTCCCATCAGCTTGGAGAGGCTGCTCACCACCAGGATATTCGGCGCGGCGCCGTGGTAGGAGGGCGCGTCGGACCACCCGTGGTAGACCTCGTTGATGAGCAACTGGGCACCGACGCTGGCGGCGTGGTCGGCCAGGGCCAGCACGTGGTCGCGCGGTGACAACAGCCCGCTGGGGTTGTGCGGCTCGGTGAGCATCACCAGACTGGTGCGTTCTGTCACCAGGCGTCGGGCCTCGTCCAGGTCGAAACGCCAGCCCCGGGCGGGATCCCGCTTGAGGCGACGAACCGGGTTCAGGCGCTCGGCCTGGCGGAGCATTGGCTCGTAGATGGGGGACTCGACGACGAGCTCCTGGTGGCGCGTCGACAGGGTGAGCAGGGCCAGCAGGGTGCCGCCCGTGGCCCCCGCCGTGAATAGTACCTCCTCGGGAGGGCAGCCCAGTCGCTTGGACAGCTTGTTCTCGAAGGACAGGGCCATCAACCACGGATTCCCCTCCGGGATGTCCAGATCTTCGGGCTCGAGGGGGGCGACCCCGCTGGCGTGCAGGTTCAGCGCGCCGTCCTCCCGTCGAATTCGGGGGACGTACCAGGATAGGTAGTCGGTCGTATCGAATGCCATTTCTATGGTTTCCTATCGGTTCACGAGAAATGGCAGTGTATGAGGGGATCGAGGTGAATGTCCAGTCTTGGCAAGGGGAATGGGCACACCAAGCTATGCCTGACGCCGGAATGTCTGGTATAAGACTCCTGGCTGGTATCTGGGACAGCGGGGCGTATTATATTGTTTCAAGGAATGGATGGGTTGACCAGGTACGAGCAGTGGAGCTATGTCGCCTAGTCTGAAAATCCTTGTGGCGGAAGACGATCGGGTCTCGCGGCTCATCTTCCAGCGCACCTTCGAATCCAACGATGCCTTTTCTGGACAGGATGTCGTGGTGGCTCTGGCCAACGACGGCAAGGAGGCTCTGAAGCTGTTCCTTGCCGACCATCCTCACCTGGTGATCGTGGATCTTCTGATGCCCAAGCTCGATGGCTTCGAGCTCTGCCGCTCCATTCGGGAGTCTCCCCACGGCCGGCATGTACCCATCATCGCCACGTCGGCGCTCTGGAAGAGCCGGGCTGTGCTGGAGCTGCTAAAAAACGACTTCCAGGTGGAGTTCATTGCCAAACCCATCGATGTGGCGGATTTGGTTGCGATGGCTCTCGGCATGCTCGAAGCGTAGGAGGCAGGTCAACCAGTACGAGGACCCGATCAGTCGACCTCGCGTCCTGTCGTCACCATGGGATTGTCCTGCAGGTCCTGGACCAGGCGGGCCATCTCGGTCTTGAGCTGCGTGAGCAGCTTGGGGATCCGGTGGACCTCTTCGTCGGCGCCGGCCAGTTCCACCTGGAAGGCTACGGATCTGAGGGCTTCGGCGCCCACGCTGGCCGCTGACCCTTTGAGCGTGTGTCCAATCCTGCGGATGGTGGTGGCGTCCGACCGGTTCAGGGCGTCTAAGAGATTGCTGATGTGGTTTGGCGTGTCTGCACTGAAGGCGGTCAGCACTTCGCCGATGAGCTCCATATCTTCGCCGAGGCGTTTGAGGAGCCCCGGTCGGTCCAGTACGGGCGGCTCCGATGTCGGCGCATCCGGATCGCTCACCTTGCCGGCCTCGGTCAGGGTAGGTACGGCAAAGGGCGTTCGCAGTTTCTGTTGCCGATCGATGGCCTGCTGCACCGCCTCGGGCTCGATGGGCTTGGCGATGTAGTCATCCATTCCCGCTGCGATGCACTTCTCCCGATCGCCGGCCATGGCGTGGGCGGTCATGGCGACGATCCGGATCCTCGAATTGCGGACGCCGAGCTCCTGGTTGCGGATGCGGCGGGTGGTCTCGAAGCCATCCATCACGGGCATCTGAACGTCCATGAGCACCAGGTCATAGACCTGGTCGCGCATGGCGTCCAGGACCTGCTTTCCGTGGTCCACGGCGTCGGCGCGGTATCCCAGCTTCTCCAGCACCTTCCTCGCCACGAGCTGGTTGGTGGGGTTGTCCTCGGCGATGAGGATCTTCATTCGACGCTTGCGGCGATCCTGCAGGGAGTGGCGCGTGACGATATCCATCTCATCGGTCCGACAGGTATGAGGAGCGGTCACCGTCCGCAGACACTCCGCCAACTGTCCGACTTTGACGGGTTTGGTCAGGTAGGCGCGATACCCGGCGCTCCTGAGTCGGGCGGCATCCCCGAGGTGTCCGACGCCGGTGATCATCACCAGGCGCACCTTGTGGGCACCACTGAGGCGTTTCAGATCCAGTGGGAGGGTATCCCAGTCCGCGCTGGTCTGGTTGGTGTCCACGACGACGACTGCATAGTGGTCGCCGGCTCGTGCAGCATCAGTGACTTTGTCGAGGGCCTCGGGCCGGCTCTCGGCCACGCCGAAGCGGCAGCCCAGGCGAGTGATGTGCTCGGCCAAGGAGAGGCGCGCGGGTTGGCTATCGGCCACTAGCAGGATGCGCAGGTGACTGAGATTCTGCGGCAGCTTGGCCGGGGTGTGGCTGCGCAATGGCTGCCTGTCCAGGACCGCGGTGAACCAGAAGGTGGCGCCCACACCCTCTTCGCTGTGGGCGCCGATGCGGCCGCCCAGATTCTCCACCAGCCGTTTTGAAATGGCCAGCCCGAGCCCCGTGCCCCCATACTGGCGGGTGGTGGAGGCGTCCAGTTGGGAGAACGACTCGAAGAGTTTTTCCAACTGGTCGGCGGGGATGCCAATGCCGGTGTCAGTAATGCTGCACAGCAGGGTTACCCGATCCTTCGATTCGTGTTTCAGGGCCACGCTGACTTCCACCGACCCATCCTGGGTGAACTTGATGGCGTTGCCCACCAGGTTGAACAGGATCTGCCGGAGCCGTCCCGGATCGCTCCGCAGCAGCGCCGGCACTTCGGCATGAACATGGCACCGCAGGGCGAGTCCTTTGCGTTCGGCACGGGTGACCAGGATTTCGTTGACGTCCTGAACGAGGCTACGAATGTCAAAGTCTATGTGCTCGAAGACCAGCTTACCGGCCTCAATTTTCGAGTAGTCCAGGATGTCGTTGATGATGGCCAGTAGCGCGCGGGCTGACTGCTGAACTTTCTCGGTGTAGTCTCTCTGCCCATCGTCTAAGTCCGTGTCCAGCAGCAGCCCGGTCAGCCCCACCACGGCGTTCATGGGGGTACGGATCTCGTGGCTCATGTTGGCCAGAAACTCGCTTTTGGCCTGGTTTGCTGCTTCCGCGACCTCCTTCGCGGCGGTCAGCGCCTGCTCGGAGCGATTCTGTTCGGATACGTCACGGATCACGATCACCAACGCCGATGGATTGCCTTCAGCGTTGGTCAGTACCGAGCTCGACAGCAGGATGGGAACGGTCTGTCCGTCCTGGCGCCGGCACTCGGTCTCGTAGTCCACGTAGGGCTCCCCGGTTTCGAGCTGTTGCTGGAACAGGGCCAGATCCAGGGGGCGACGCTGAGGAGGCAACAGCTCCGAAAGCTCCAGCCCCAAGACTTCGTGCAGGCTGTAGCCGCTGAGCTTCTGGAAGGCCGCGTTGCTCTGGATTACGCGAAGGGTGCGCCCAAACACCACGATGCCGTCCAACGCTCCGGAGATGATCGACTGGTGGAACTCCATGGTGCTGCGGATCTCCTCGTCGATCCTCTTGCGCTCGGTGATATTGCGGGCAACGGCGATGACTGAGTCCTGGTCCTTGGCTACGATACGGGCTTCCCAATGCCTCTCCCCAAGGGACGTAGTGAGCTCATACTCGAGGGTCTGCGGCTCACCCGTATCCAATGCCTGGTGGATGCACTGTAGAAAACGGTCCAACATCTGCCCTGAAAAGCCCACGTCTCGCAGGTTTCGCCCGATGAGTCGCGATGGCACCAGAGAGCGATTGGAGGCGTCTTCAGCCTTGAAGTCCAGGTACGTTCCGTCGCGGCCCAGGACAAACATCACATCGGGCAGCGCCCGGATCAGCGCCTCGTTCTCGCGGTGGCTGTCCTGCAGCGCCGTCTCTGCCTGCTTACGCTCGGTGATGTCCGTGACTGCGGCGAAGAGCTGGTTCCAGGTGGACTCGTGCTGAGGGGGGACCGAGATCCGCACCTCGAAATACACCAGCCGCTCCTCATGGAGTTGGACCGTGGTTTCGAATAGGACCGTTCCGGTCCCGGAGTACAGGGTGGCCAAAGCGGAGGAGAGGGCCAGCTCCGCATTTGGGGCGACGAGTTGGCGAAGGGCCTCTCGGACGTCACTCAGGTCGAGCGCTTGAATCAACGCCGTAACGGCCTGGTTGAAGCTGCTGACACGTACGGTGTCGCGACGGGACAGCCACTGGTCGGGGTGCTCGGCGAAGTGGGCGTGGAGATTGTCCACGCCCGCCTTCGTCAGGTCTTCGAGGTCGCTCCTGAACTGCGAGCAGTCCAGCTCAATCAGCGCCACGGGAGCGTAGTCGAACAGCGTGTCGAACCGATTGACGACTCGATCCGTTCCTGTTTCGGGCGTCCCGGCGGGCGTCCCGGCGGGCGTTCCGGCGGGCGTTCCATCCCGCGGTTGGTCGGACATGTGGGTGGCTCAGGCTGTGCGCTGTATGATGTGGTATCCGAAGTCGGTCTCGATCACATTGCTCGTCTCACCCACGCCCATGCCGAAGGCGGTGTCCTCAAAGGCGCCTACCATCTGTCCACGGCCAAACTGGCCCAAATCGCCGCCCTTGGCGCCAGAGGGGCAGTCCGAGTGCTGCTTGGCCAGGTCCCCGAAGTCCGAGCCGCCATCGAGCTGGGTCTTGATCTGCCCGATCTGTTCCCCAGCCTCTTCCTTGGACCGCGTAGCGGTGGAACGCGAGGAGCCCTTGTACATCAACAGGATATGAGAAGCTTTTACAGTGTCACTCATGATTCGTTCCTTACAGGTTGAGCTCGACAGGTTGAGCCCGCTACCCTATCACGGCTGAAATGGTACAGTTTGAAAAACCGGGCCTGGCCCAGGGGGACTGAGGCGGGGCCTCAATGTCGGCCGTGGGCGAAGCCCATGCAGGAGCGGGTGATGACGAGTTGGTGGCTGCCGGGACCCAGCGCGTAGCTGGAGACGCCGCGCCCCGAGGAGCCGACGATCCAGATGGTCTGGGGCGCGGAACCGGAGTAGGAGCTGATGGTGTTGCCTCCGATGCGGGTGTTGCGCCCGCTGCTGAAGCGCGGCTTGCGGCCGATGAAGAGGCGCACCGTACGTCGGCAGCGGTTCTTCAGGCGCAGGGAGTAGCGTCCCCGGCCGCTCGACGAGCCCGATCGGCGGTTGGTGGAGCCGTAGCGACTGCGTCGAGAGCGCTCGTACCGGCGGCGGCGATCCTCTTCCCGACGGGCCCGTCGCTCGCGATCCCGCCGGAGCCGCTGCCGGCGGTACCGCTCGGCGCTCAGGCGAGCCAGCCGATCCCGCCGATCCGAGTCCGCCTTGCGGGTGCGCAGCTCCTCCCGGGAGATACGCCGCACCAATACCTGCGTAAAGAGTACGCCTTGGCCGATGTTCGTACGGCGGGACCTGCTGCGCAAAAACACCGCGACGGAGGTGGTGGTCATGGCGCAGCCCACGCCCAGGGTGAAGGCACGGAGGTTGACGTACTTGCCGTGGTAGGGGGCACGGATCCGGATGCCTTCCGCGGTGCGGATGCGCTCGGTGGGCATAAATGAGCGGCGGCGGATCAACGGATCGGACGAGCTCACCAGCGCTGAAATACCGCCCTGGCCCGAAGGGCTCAGGGTGGCCTTGGAGTCCAGAGCGACCACGACCTTGTAGCAGTGGGAGGGGCGGGTGCGCAGGACGAACCGCTCCAAATCATCGAGGCCTCTGCGTGTCGGTCGGCCCATCAGCCGGTAGCCCGGGTGTTTGGCGGCCTGGGTCCGGATCAGCGCCCGAGCGCTCAGGCGGCTTCCGGTGGGTTTGGCGCGACTGACGAGCAGCGCATAGACCACCCGGGATACCCGGCTCGCCCGAAACAGCGCCGTGGCTCCGAGCTGACTGGCCCGCGCGCGGATTTGCTCCGGGATCCGTCGCCCCGAGGAGTAGCTCCCGCCCTTCCAACCGAAGATCGCGATCACCCTGTGGGGAGCCACGGTTGTGGGGAATCCGCGAACTGCGAAGATCTTCCTTTTCCGGCCGCTGCCGAAGAAAAACAGTCCCCGCGGCAGGTCCTTCATCCGCTCGTAGACCGTGAGCTGGGACGGCTTGGCCCGTACCGGCAAGCGCTTGGTGATCAGCACCCGCTCCTGCACGGTCACCTCGCGGTTTCGTGAGGAACGCCGGGCCAACAGATGGAAACAGCCGCTCGCGAACATCGCAACCGTCGCCAGTACTCCCGTGGTCAAGGTGATCCAGGACCGCTGCCACACACTACTCATGAGGTTCTCCATTATGGATGACTACAGCATTACCTACGCCTGCCCGAAGTCAAGCAAAGGGATACTTACTACGGTCTTAGGGTACTATGCCGGCGGAGGTTCTATTGGCATCTCGCCTGAAACAGCGCGCCGCCGGGGCGGTGCGGGCCGGCCGCGTGACGCTGGGTCGCTATCCGCGGCTCATTCGCGTGGGCGTGTACCTGGGGCGCCTCAGCGTACAGCTCTGGCGCAAGTTGCTGCGGGACGAGTGTCTGGATCGCGCCGCGGCCCTGGCCTACACCACGGTACTGGCCCTGGTGCCCATGCTGGCGGTGATGTTCCTGGTCTTTCGCATGAGCGCCTCCTTTGCGCCGGCCGAAGACGCAGTACGCCAGTTCCTGTTCCAGTCCCTGCTGGCCAACTCCATCACCCAGGCCGTGGGGTACTTGAACACCTTTCTCACCAACGTTGGCCGGGGAGCGGTGGGGATCACCGGCACGACGATGCTCATCTTCTCGGCCACCTGGCTCTTTATCACCATCGAGACCACCCTGAACCGCATCTTCCACGTGCACGAGCAACGCCGCCTGTTTTCGCGGTTCACCACCTTTTGGTCCCTGATGACCCTCGGCCCCGTGCTCATCGCGCTGGGCATCTTCGGTGTCGCCACCTTCAACGACTCGGCGGTGGGCCGCTTCCTGACCACCGCGCCGTTACTCGGATCGTTGCTCGGAGTCGGGCTGCCGTTCCTGCTGACGGCGCTGGTGCTGGCGATGACCTACAGGCTCGTGCCCAATACCCGGGTGCGTTTCGTGCCGGCTCTGGTGGGCGGCCTGGTAGCGGGGCTGCTGTTCGGTGTGTCGAAGCTGGTCTTCAACTTCTACGTCATCCAGATCTACAGCGGCTCCTACACCACTCGGGTGTACGGCACCTTCGCGCTCTTTCCGCTGTTTCTGGTGTGGATCTACATCTTGTGGCTGGTGGTGCTGTTGGGGGCGGTGGTCACCCACACCGTCCAGAACCTGGACGTACTCTACGACGAGGAGCTTCGGCGCCGGGTGGACCCGGAGACGGGCCGGGCGTCCATCAGCCCCTATACTGCCTGCCGCCTGATGCTGGTGGTGTCCTACATACACTGGAAGGGGCGGGAGCC
The DNA here is from genome assembly GCA_029938605.1 of Deltaproteobacteria bacterium. Taxonomy (GTDB): domain Bacteria; phylum Myxococcota_A; class Polyangia; order HGW-17; family JAJRWW01; genus JAJRWW01. The sequence goes on from JAOZUO010000041.1 coordinate 39,062, forward strand.
TCTCTCGGGGGCGGATTTGGTGCGGACGCTGCGGGTTCCGGAGGAGGTGGTGTACGACGCCCTGGGGCGTCTCACCGCCGGTCGGCTGTTGATCATCCTGGAGCGGGACGGTGAGGCGGTGTACCTGCCGGCCCGAGACGTGGGCAACATCACCGTGGACGAGGCACTGCGGGCCTATCAGGCGAGCGGGCTGGGGCCCGCCCACCGCACCCGAGGGGACGCGAACGGCGTGGGAGGGCGAAGGGCGCCTTCGGCCATGTTGGTGCTCGACGATCTATTTTGCGACCTGTCCGTTCGACAGCGTGAGGTGGCTGGAGACTTCACTTTCCTCGAGATCATCGAGGCGGTGGATGGAGACCGATTCGAGGTGTTTTTGTCAGGTAGCGAAACCACTGTCACCGCCGAGTTGGAGATGAAGCAGCCGCCCAAACCCCTGGCGTATGTCGCCAAGAGCATTGAGCCTGACGCCGACGCCGACGTCGACGTCGACGTCGACGCCGGGAATCGGAAGGGGTGAGGGGAGAGGTGTACCTGGCTACCCTGGCATTGTGTGCGGTTGCGGTGTTGGTGCTCGGTTGGCTGTGGGCGCGGTCCCGGTCACAGTCGGCCGTTGGGCCTCTGCTCAAGGTGCGCGACCGGTCTCCAAAGGGGGTACCCGCCTGGGCGGCCTTTATGGAGCCCGGGGAGTACCGCGCCTTCACCGAGGCCGTGGAGCTGGCCCTGGTGGACAGGGAGCTGGAGGCCGCGGGGCACGCCGGTGTAGTGGCCGTGGCCCTGCCCGATGGGCCTCCCCTACAGCTTGGCCTGCAGAACCTGGCCCAGCAGTGCGCTCAGGTGCCACGCGACCGATGGGCGACCATTATCGGCGATCACGTGGACACCCTGTTGCGCGCCGAGGTCGAGACAAACGCTGTGGATCGGACGGACTTCGAGGCTGTTAAGCCTCTGCTCAAGGTGCGCCTCTACCCGTCCGAGGCCGTGGAGGACAGCGATGCGAACACCGTGGTCCTGGCCCGTCCAGGGGAGGGCCTTGTGGGTGTGCTCGTCTACGACCTACCCAATACGGTGGCGTCGGTTCCTCGGGAGGAGAGCGTCGTCTGGGGGCGATCCGAGCCTGAGCTCCTCGCCCTGGGGTTGGAGAACCTGGCCGCGGAGCCGCCTCCGGATCGCGAGGATGTGGAGGTGGAGCGCGGCGTGGTCCTCCGGATCTTCTCCGGCCCGAGCTTCTTCGTGTCGTCACACCTGCTCCGCCTGGAGCGGTTGCTGCCCCAGAAGCTGGAGTATGGCGCCCTGGTCTGCGCTCCCACCCGCCACCTGCTTCTTGTGCACACCATTCGAGACAGCCGGGTGCTCATGGCAATCAACGCCATGATCCCACAATCCTATGTTCACCACCAGCGTGGCCCGGGTTCTCTGTCTCCCAATGTCTACTGGTGGCAGGCCGGCCGGCTCATCCACCTACCCACCTCCGTGGAGCGCGACGCCGTGAAGTTCACGCCCCCGCCCGAGTTCGTGGAGCGGGTCATGGAGCCCATGGCCGCGCAGATCTGAGGGGGCTTACCCGCCTCACCGCCAGAGACCACCGTCAGAGATCACCGCCAGAGATCACCGCCAGAGATCACCGTCAAGATTCGCACCGGCGTTGTCTCTTTGACGTCCAGATCGCTGGCGGTGTTGGACAATGTGTCGTCGTGCGGTTCTGATCTGACCCGTGCAGGTAGCCAGAAAGCACTGATTTCGGGGGGTTGTAGACTTGATGTGGTCCGTGGCACACCGCTTGCAGAAACACTTTGCCCATGATGAATGTCACTTGAAGTGGCGTTTGAACGACACTCAGGAGGTGGAACGATGAGTCAAATAAACGAGCCCCGGCTGGCCAAAGTGCTGCCCCTGAGGTGTGGTAACGGTCAAGAAATTTCCGTCGATTCGCATCCGTTGCCACCCCGTCCGGCCGTACCGTCAGGCGGACCGCGTCCCCCCGAGCCGCCCCGTCTTGCGTTGATGGAACTGCTCGCCGCCTGAAAGCGGATTGTGGCGATTGCAGGATTGGGTGAGGTGTGAAGGGTCGCTTGAAGATCTAGTTGCAGGTCAGGCCGATGTCGTAGGTGCCTTCGGCGCCTTGGTAGCCGTCCACAACGATGTAGTAGGTCTCACCTTCGAGGACGTCGAAGGTGACAGACTCATCACCCGTGGAGGCGCCGTAGGCGATGCAGTTACCAGGAGTGCAGGTGCCGTAGGGGTGGAGCAGCACGAAGAGGTCCAGGTCCACGCCCGGGGCGATGCCGCTCAGATCCACGGTGATTGAGCCCGTGGTAGCGGCCGTGAAGCGGTAGGTGTACTCCTTGCCGCTTTCAGTTAGGCCTGAGCAGGCGTACTCCGTGACGTTGTTCTCGTAGTACTCCGTGGTCCAGGAGTCGGTGCTGCCGCAGTTGAGGGTGAAGTCGTAGGCGCAGGTGGAACCCTCCAGAGTGCAGGTGCTGTCGCAGCCGTCTCCGTCGGTGGTGTTGCTGTCGTCGCACTGCTCACCGGGCTCCAGGCTCCCGTTGCCACAGACCGGGTCGTCAGCTCCGCTCGTACCGCAGGTCACATCAATGTCGTAGCTGGAGGTGTTGCCTTCATAGCCCTCTACGACGAAGTAGTAGTAGGTGCCCACGACGGCGTTGAAGGTGACCGTGTCGGGTCCCGCGTCGACGCAGATCCCAGACGCCGAGCAGCCGTGTACGCCGTCGTCCTCGAGGACCAGGATGTCCAGGTCGCCGGTGAAGTTGCTGATGGATACCTCCACGGGGCCGCTCTCGAATGCGTAGAACCAGTAGGTGTACTCTGGACCGGACTCATCCCATGTGGTGCAGGTGTAGGAGTCTATTGCGTCGGTGGAGCCGGCACCGTTGTTGGACCAGGAGTTCGAGCCCCCACAGCCCAGGTACCAGTCCGGCACGCAGTTGGCGGTCTCGGTCTGACAGCTTGCTGAGCATCCGTCGCCGCTGGCGGTGTTTCCGTCGTCGCACTCCTCGTCGCACTCCTTCACGCCGTCGCCGCAGATCTCCACGGTGCAGGTCGCGCTGCAGCCGTCGCACGCGGTGGAGTTGCCGTCGTCACACGCCTCGCCCAGGCTGATCACGCCATCGCCGCAGGTGCCCCCCGCGCAGTTCACGTTGATGGTGTAGTTGCCCTCGGCGCCCTGGTAGCCGTCCACCACCAGATAGTAGGTCTCGCCTTGGACCGCACTGAAGGTGACCGACAGGGAGCCCACGCCGATGCAGTTGTCCGAGGCGCAGACGCCGCCGCTCTCGTCGAGCACGAGCATGTCCAGATCCACGCCGGTGTCCAGCTCACTCAGGGCCACGGTGACCTGGCCCGAGTAGGGCGCGATGAACTCGTAGATGTACTCCGGACCGCTCTCGTCCCAGGAGGTGCAGGTGTAGGTGTCCAGCACATCCGTGGCACCGAAGTTGCTCGTGGACCATCGGTCCTCCTCGCCGCAGGTGAGTGAATACGCGGAGGTGCACGTGACCGACTCGATGGCACAAGATGCGTCACAGCCGTCGTTGTCGTCGGTGTTGCCGTCATCGCACTCCTCGGCGCACTCCACGACGCCGTTGCCACACTCCTCCTCCTGGCAGGCGGCGTTACAGCCGTCGCAGTCGGTGGTGTTGCCGTCGTCGCAGGCCTCGCCGGGATCTACGTTGCCGTTGCCGCAGCCTTCGAGGATGCAGGCGGCGTTGCAGCCGTCGCCGTCGTCGGTGTTGCCGTCGTCACACTCTTCGCCGGGATCCACGTTGCCGTCGCCGCACTCGCCGCATTGCAGCTGCAATGAGAAGGGGCCCTGGGCGCCGTTGAACCCGTCCACGATGACGTAGTAGGTGGTGCCCGCCAGGGCCACGAAGGTGGTGTCATTGTCACCGTACTCCGCGCAGTCATCCGTCTCACAGCCGTCGCCCGTGTCCTCGATGACGAAGATGTCCAGGTCGGCGCTCAGCCCGGAGAGGGCGGCGGTGACGAAGCTGTCGGTGGGGGCGGTGAAGATGAACGCATACTCCCGGCCGGACTCATTCCAGGGGCTGCAGGAGTAGCTGTCGAGAAAGCTCGTGGAGCCGGGGGCTGTGGTGCTGGTGGATTTGGACTCACCACAGCCGATGGTGTCGGCTACCTGGCAGGTGGTGACCGGCTCGAGGACGCACAGACCGTCACAGCCGTCGCCCCCCAGGGTGCCGCCGTCGTCGCACTCTTCTGAGCACTCCACGATGGAGTTGCCGCAGACCTCTAGCTGGCACACAACGCTACAGCCGTCGCAGGCGACGGTATTGCCGTCGTCGCAGCCCTCGCCGGCGTCCAGCGTGCCGTTGCCACAGCCCGGGACCACTTCAATCCTGCAGGCCGCGTCGCAACCGTCACCGGGGCCGTTGTTGCCGTCGTCACAGGCCTCGCCCGTGTCCACCACGCCGTCACCGCAGCCGGCATCGCTGCAGTCCGTGCGGCAGGCGTCGATAGCGGAGTCGCTGTTTTGCGCGCCGTCGTCGCACTCCTCGCCGGGATCCAGGTGGCCGTCGCCGCACAGGGTCGTCTCGCGCTGGCAGGTCGCGTCGCAGCCGTCCCCGGGGGACAGGTTGCCGTCATCGCACTCTTCGCCCGCCTCGAGCACGCCGTTGCCACAGTCCCCCGCCTCGAAGATGCAGTTTCTGTCGCAGCCGTCGCCGTTGTCGGTGTTGCCGTCGTCGCACTCCTCGCCGGCGTCGATCACGCCGTTGCCGCACACGCCGGCGGTGAAGGTACACGTGTTGGAGCAGCCGTCGCTGTCGTCGGTGTTTCCGTCGTCGCACTCCTCGCCCGTGTCAGGCACGCCGTCACCGCAGCCGGGGTCGGTGCAGTCGATCCGGCAGGCGTCGGCGTGGGTGTCGCTGTTGTCGTCGCCGTCGTCGCACTCCTCGTTACCCTGGAGCTCGCCGTCTCCGCAGAACTCGCTCAAGCAGTCCGTTGAGCACCCGTCGCCGGAGGAGGTGTTGCCGTCGTCACACTCTTCGCCCAGGGCGGACTCCACGATGCCGTTGCCACAGCCCGGGGCTTCGCTCTGGCAGAGCGCTGAGCACCCATCGCCGGAGGTGATGTTGCCGTCGTCACAGGCCTCTGAGGAGTCCTGAACGCCGTCCCCGCAATGGGGGGAAGTGCAGTCCGTCCGGCAAGCGTCGGGCGCCGTGTCGCTGTTGAGCACACCGTCGTCACACTGCTCATTGAAGTCGATGATGGAGTCGCCGCACTGGGCCGTGGAGTCGTCGTCGCCGCAGCCCGCCGACCCGACGAGTAACCCGGTTGCCAGAATCGCCACTCCCAACCCGTTGGTGATTGCCCGTTTCATGTCCTCACTCCTTTTTAGGCTTCGCGAGCCTAATCTGTGTGCCGGGGCCCTGGGCCCTGCGCTCTGAATATTCAAACGTATGCTAGTAGCCTCCCCGCTAACCGCAGCCTACCGACGGCGGCGGATGGCGATGAGGGAGACCAGGACGAGCAGTACCAGGCCCAGTGGGGTCGAACCCTTCGAGGAGCTGGCGCAGCCACAGGCATCCGGGGCCGTGGCGCTTCCTGTGCCGGCGTCGCTACCGGTGCCGGCGTCCGGGGTGTCGAAGGGAATGCAGGCGCCGTTTATGCACTCGGCGTTCATGCCGCAAAGCCCGGTGCCGTTGTCCACCACACCGTCACAGTCATTGTCCATGGCGTCGCAGATCTCGCCCGTGGGCAGGGGCGATGTACACCCAGTCCACACGCCTTCGATGCAGATCTCCTCGCCCTGGCCGCAGGCCGTATTGCAGTCCTGGTAGAGCCCTTCGTCCACCAGGCCGTCGCAGTCGTTGTCCAGGCCGTCGCAGTTCTCCGCAGCCACGGGCGTGCCACCGACGCAGTCCGTCCAGCTACCGTGGATGCACTCTTGCTGGCCCTGCTTGCACTCGCCGACGCTCAGGCCGCAGGGCATGGTGTCGCCGTTGGTGCACTCACAGCCCTCATCCACCTGGCCGTCGCAGTCATTGTCTATGCCGTCACAGGCTTCGTCGACAGCGGGCTCCTGGGCGTCGCAGTTGGTCCACACGCCGTTAACGCACTGCTCTGTGCCGCCGCCACAGATCGTGGAGCAGGGGCGGTCCAGCCCCTCATCCACCTGGCCATCGCAGTTGTTGTCCACGCCGTCGCACACCTCTTGACTGATCTGGTATCCGATGGCGTTCAGGGCAGCGTTGAGCTCGGTCAGGTCGTTGGCCTGGTAGTAGCAGTTGTCCGTTGCGGCGTGGTCGATGTTCGTCTCGTCACAGCCCACCAGCGCGGTGCCGCCCTCGACGGCCGCGCGGTTCAGGGTGAGCGTATCCACGCCGTCGCCGAAGCCCACCACGAAGGACGTAACGCCCATGGCGGAGAGACCCGCCACCGCTTGGACCGGCAGAAAGCGGGAGGCCGCGTCGTAGGGGTCGCACCATTGCCAACCATCGGTGATCAGTACGACGTAGTTGTAGCGGTTGGGATCCAGCAGCGGCGCGTAGTTGGACGCGGCTTCGATGGATTGGGCCATGGGCGTCCAATTTCCGGAGCTGGGCGGGGGCGTACCCAGGGCAGAGACGATGGCGCTGCCCGTGTTCACGCCGATGTCCACGATCACCGAGCCCGGGGAGCATTGGCTGGGGTCGGGGAAGAGCATGAGTCCCATGTCCACCGCGCCTCCGTAGGCACCGGTGAGTTGGGTAATGGCCGCCTCGGCCACCTCCCACTTGCTCATCCCAGCGGTTCCGCTCGCGAAGGTCATGCTGGAGGACTTGTCGAGAATAATAAGGAGTTGTGGCGGCGTGCAGGCAGGGGGATCCGCCTGGGCTCGAACGGGGGTCATGAGGATCAGTCCAGCAACTGCGGCTGTGACAAACTTAGCGATGTTTGAGCGTCTCATGGGTACCTCCTACAACACGCCGGCCCAAAATGGCGGCATGAAATAATGTCTATTTACCGACGGCCTAAGACCACATGTAGTACTGGTTCCCTACATGGGAATGCGGCCGATTGCAACAATGGCCTACATAATAGCAGAAAAACTGTACCACAACCGTCTCTCTGGTCACCCGGGTTATCGGCGCAAGAGAGTGTCGGTTGCGTACTTTTTTGGGGGTAGGGGAGTTAAGAGCTTCCCTACAAAATACGTCTCGCGGTTGCATCGTGTGCAGCACACCATCTTCTCGCGCCCTCAATCGGCCCGTAGCACCGCTACGCGCCTCTTTCGGTCACGCGAATCTGGTGCACTTCACACGCGCACCCTGGCGGACTCTATTTGTAGGGAAGCTCTTAAGAACTATGGTTCGGTCAATGGGGACAATACTTGTATGGTCCCATGCGTCTCTTTGTGGGATCATGAGCCTCATGGCGGAGATCAGTTTTCGGTTGCAGATCGGTGAGCGTGACATCCTGTTGCGGCAGGGAGAGACCACCTTGGGACGCTCCGAGGAGTGCACCATGTTGATCGATGACGTGCTGCTGTCTAGGGTCCACGCCAGACTGGTGGTTTCCGACAGCGAGGTGGTGTTGGAGGATCTTGGCAGCAAGAACGGTACCTACGTCAACGAGGTGAGGATCCAGGTTCCATCCCGGTTGCACAACGGGGACCAGATCCGTCTGGGGCACACCCACATGAAGCTCTTGGTTCTGCGTCGCCGGGCCCGGAGCTCCCAGTCGCACATTCGTACAATGGGTTTCACTACCCCCCCCGGCTTTACCACCCAGGTGGATGCCGCTCCGCCCGGCGGAGACCCGTCGGACGTGGTCTTCCGCATGCTGAAGATGGGCCGCTTGGACGAGGCCGCGAAAATACTCAAGAGCCGTGCGTCTCAGCTCACGGCTAGCGATGAGCCGCTCCCGGTGAACCACATCATGTCCAGAACCTTACAGGAGGGGCTGTTGGGGCTGGCTGAGCGGTCCATGGATGGGAGCTGGCTCCACCGGCTGTTCAAGCTTCACGTGAGCTGTGACTGGTTCATGGGCGCCGACATTCAGCAAAAAGCGGAGCAGCTCATCCGCGCGGTTGGGCAGGTGAAGGGGGACGGACTGGTGGCCTACGTCACGTACTGGGGGGCGAAGAACGCGCAGCTTTCGGCGCCCCTCCAGCAACAACTGGACCGGCTCCAGGACCTGTCCAAGCGCGGGTCTTGATCTCCGCGCGGATCCCAAGCTACGCGGTGGACTCCAGGGGGAGCAGCACATAAAAGGCGCTGCCACCCTCGGCGAGGTTTTCCATCCAGACCTTCCCCCCATGGGCTTTTGCGGCCTGTTTGCAGAAAGCGAGCCCCAGGCCGGTGCTGACCTTGGCTCCGCTATTCCTGGACTCCACTACGCCGAACTTTTCGAAGATCCGCTGCTGCTCGTTCTCGGGGATCCCGGGGCCTGTGTCGCGGACCGTGAACAGCAGCCCTTGTTGTACGCTTGGGAGGCGCTGGGCGAGAAGGTCTTTGGGAGCCACCGCGGCCAATACCGTGACCTGTCCTTTGGGGGGCGTGAACTTCAGCGCGTTGGAGACCAGGTTCTGCAGGACGCGCGAGACGAGGTCCAGGTCGAGCAGGGCCGGGGGGAGGTCGTCAGCGCTGCTCGCCTTGAGGGTGATCTCGCGGGATTCGGCGACGATGGCGAGCCGCGCAGCGACGCGCCGCGGCATGTCGCCCGGGGCGCATCGGCTGGGGTTGAGCTGGAGGTCTCCGGACTCGATCTTCTGCAGCTCGAGGAGGGAGTCGATGAGCACCAGCATCTCGTCACAGCTTCGCTGGGCGTGCTGGATGTACGAGCGTGGGTCCCTGCGGGGGCGGTGAGGGGCGGGGGCGTCCGCCTGGACCCCGGGCGCGAAGGTCTGGCTCTGAGCAGCGAGGAGCTGCAGGGTGGATTGGATGACGGTCACCGGACTGCGCAGGTCGTGCACGATCATGCTGGTGAGATCGTTTTTGAGCTGGGCGATGTGCTCCAGGGTCCGGCGGTTGACGACGGCCTGGGAGAGGTGCTCGGCGATGGTTTCGAGCAGCATCAGATCCTGGGCGTCGAAGGTGCCCGCCGCCTCATTTTCCGCGTCCAGGCAGCCGATGACCTGGCCGCTCGCCTTCAGGGGGCAGCACATCTCGGACAGCATCTGGTTGTTCACTGACACATAGTTGCTGCGCTGGCGCACATCCGGCACGATTATGCTCGCGCCAGTCACCGCGACCTCACCCACGACGCCCACTCCGAGTTTCTGGCTATACCCCGTCGCGATCTCCGCGGGCCTCTCCGTAGCCACCGCCGCGAGGGTGATCTTATGGTCTTCCTCGTCCACCAAGCAGATACCAACGAGGCCGTAGCCGAGCCGCTCCCGGATGGATCGACAGGCGCGCTGCAGCAACTCGTCCAGAGTGAGAGTGGCATTGATGATGGAGCTCACCTGGTTGATCAGCCCCAACTGCTTGCGTCGCAACCGCTCTTCGTGGAAGAGCTGGGCGCTCCTGATGGCCTGGGCGATGGGAGTCGCCAACGCCAGCAGCATGGCTTGGGTGGTGGCCCCGAACTTCCCCATCTCCTTGCTCTCGACGTTCACGACGCCGATGACTTCGCCGCCCAGCTTGAGGGGCACTGCGAGCTCGGATTTCATGCCCACCACCATGGGGATGTAGTCTGAAAAGAGCGCGACGTTGGGCAGGCTGAAGGGGCGGCCCGTGGCCACGACCTGTCCCACTACCCCGGTGCCGATGGGTTGCGTGTGGCCCTCGGGGGGCTGCGCTCCGTCTCGGAGGACGCACTCCTTGTGCACGATGATCTGACGCTTGTGGTCCACGAGGCTGATGCCCGCGTAGCTGGCACCTGTCTCCGAAGCGATGCGGTCAACGATGGCCCCTAGAACTTCGGTCAGATCCGTGGACTGGTTTGCGAGCAACCCGATCTCGTAGATCTTGTTGGCTGCCTCGAGCGCACCGATGTTGCGCAGTTCATTCTCTCGGTTCTCCATAACCAGTAGAGTGATAGTAGTCGACGGGAAGGAAAAAGGGCCAGAAAAGCTGCTATTATCGACACGCTCTCGGCGAGGGAGGAGATTCATGAGATTTGTTCTTCTAACGGTAGTTGGAATGGTGCTCGGGTCCGCGACGGCTCAGGCGGGTGGCGGGCCCATGAATGTGATGGTCCTATACAACGCCGACGAGCCAGACGCCGAGGCCGTGGCGCAGTACTATGGGCAAGCGCGGTCTTTGCCGACGGCTCACCTGTGTGGCATCTCCGGAGTGGATCCCACCGCCCGGACCATGGACTTCGTCGAGTACCAGATCCTGATCCACGCCTCCCTGGGCGCCTGTCTGCAGAGTTTGCCCCACCCGGAGTTGATCGATTATCTGGTGGTGGTTCGTGGGCTGCCATACCGCGTGAGCCTACCCAACGGCGCCTTCTACACGAGCTTGTCGGCCATGATGCAGGTGTACGAGGCAACGCGCACTAGCGACGGCAGCCTCCTGTCCGGCCAGCCCCAGCACTTTGACCAGTTCTACCAGGCCTCCATCAATAATCCCTCCTACGTGGGAGGGTTCTGTCAGGCGGGCGACTTGCAGGTGACCAATCAGTACAGCGGTTGGTATGAGACGGCCTGCTCCATTGTGCGCGAGACGGATCATCCACCCAGCCATCGAAGCGCCACGGCGGGCGCTACGGGCGGCTACGACTTCGCGGGCAACCTGTTCGTGGTGACCCGTCTCGATGGCTTCGACTACGTCGACGCCCAGGACCTCGTGGACCGCGCCATGGCGGCGGACTCCACCTTCCCCACGGCCGATCTGCTGTGCATGGAGGGTGGAGACGTAGCCAGGGGAGCGCGGGATCCCGAGTGCGAGTTCACCGCCCGACATCTGGCCCTGGCCGGTTTCTCCGGGACGTGGCTGAGCCCCTTCGACGGTGCGCTCACCGGGCACACCGTGTCGGGCTACTTCACCGGTACCGCGGGGCTACGGGACGCCATCGCCGGGAATACCTACGAGCCCGGGGCCATCACCTGTAACCTGACCTCCACCGGCGCCGCGCCCTCGAACTTCTATTGTAACGCCGACGGGACCGTCTGTCCGGAGTCCGAGAGCCAGACCTCCATTGCGCGGTTCGTGCGGGCGGGCGCCACGGGGACCCACGGTACCGTGGCTGAGCCCCTGAACAACACCTTTCCCGGGGCCGGGACGCTGTTACATTATACTTTCGGCTACAACCTGGGCGAGAGCTACTTCTTCAATCAGCGGTTCCTGTACTGGCAGAATATCTACCTGGGAGACCCGCTCACCACGCCCTACGCCGAGCGTCCCATGGTGACCATCACCCCCTCGGGCGAGGTTCCGAGCGGTGGACTAGTCGCTGTGCAAGCCACCCATCCAGATGGCGTATCGGCCATCTCCGTGTACGTGGATGGAGAACGCGTGGCCGAAGGGGAGGGGGCGACGCTGGAGTGGATCGTGGACCGGGACGTGGGGACCTCCCTGAAGGTGTTGGCCGTGGCTGTAGCCGAGAACAGCTCGGTGCAGCGGACCGGGTGGCCGCTGGAGGCGCACCTGCCGAAGTCGGACGTTCAGGGCTGGCAGACCGTGACATTGACCGTGGGCGAGGAGGTGGTCTCGCCAGACGGCGGTGTCGCCCCCGACGGTGGTGTGGACCCGGACGGCGGGGTTAGCGCCGATGCCAGTGGCCCCGAGGAGGGCGACCCCAAGTCGGGCTGTGCCTGCAGCTCCGCTCTGCCCACAGGGGATGATGCTGGCTTCCCCGTCGGCTTTGGCTTCGGCCTCGGGCTCGGAATGTTGCTGATGATCTTGCTGGGCTCTGGGCGACGCCGTTAACGCGGTTCGCCGGTGAACAGCGGAACCGGCCGGCCCAGGCGTCGGTACCGTCGTCGCGCCTTGCGGCTCAGGTCCACGAACACCGCCTGCTCATCGGGGAAGATCTCGAAGACCTCCTCCCAGTACGCAATAGAGCCCCGCACGTAGTCCGTCGGGGGGGTCCAACCCGGGCGGTCGATGAGGGGGCACTTGCTGGCCTCGCCGTGAATGAAGGTCATCCCGAGCACCTTTCCCTTGCCGTTGACCAAGGGCATGAACGGGTAGAGGTAGCACACCAGGGCCCGCTTGTTGCGCTCACATTTGGCAGGCCCAGAGCAGAGGCAGGCCCAGTCGTGGCGCGAGTCGAACTCATTGGCCTCGGCGCGCTGCTCGGGCGTGCGGCGGGGATATCGTCGCCAGAAGCGTGAGCGCTGGCGATGGTACTTGTACTCCTCGCGGAAGAGCAGGGGGACGGTCCACTCCTCATCACAGCAGGCCGGAACGCCGTCGTTGTCCGGCGCGCAGAGTTGTCCACAGTCAAAGTCGGTCATGGCCGGCTGCACCAGGCGATACCACCTGCGCAGTCGATCTTCGGTGAGCTTGGAGCGGGTCATGGCACCGGTTCATATACCCGTCTGGGAGCCCATGACAAGAGCGCCGAGGGCAGGGCACGTCCGTCAAGGGAGTCTACAGATCCAAGAATATCGACATGGGGCGACGGCGTTTTTTTCGTTTCCTTCGTTTTTTTCGTTTCCTTCGTTTCTTTCGCCTGTCGTCCTTCATGGAGTCCGAAAGGGCGCTGGTGGTGGGATCGCTGATGAGCTCCACCGGAAGCGTGAGGGTCTGGGTGAGGACGATGGGGACGACGCGGGGGATGTAGCCCGGCGCGGTGATGGTGACCTCTTCGCGCGTGCTGGAGGTGGGGAGCGCGGCCTGGAAGATGGGGCCTTGCTGGACCTCCTTTCGGAAGGTGATGGTGGCCTTGGCGTCCTTCGGGGTGATGCGGATTGTCAGCATGACGCTGGGCACGGCGGCGGGGATTTGGCGCATTGCCGGCGGACGTGGGCGCGCAGCCATGGTGCGTTTTGGTTCGGCCATGACGGCGGTGGTGGTGGTGGGGACCGCTGCCGGACTCTGCCTTTCGTGCGAGGTGTTTGACGCCGTGGGCTTGAATACCAACCATCCGACCAGGATCATCATGACGACCAGTGCTCCGCCCATGCCGGCCATGAGCAGCCCGGAGAACCCGGATTTCTGCAGCGTCAGGACGTCCGCGGTGCTCGTGGACATGCGCTCCAACAGCAGCGACGCGGTCCCGTCTTCGATGGCCTCCATACCCTGGATCGGCATGTCGGAGGTACCCGCCAGCGCCCGCCGCTTCATGCGGTCCTTGATGCGTTTCCGCTCGAAAAACAGGTCCTCCATCAATCCGGACAACTCTTTGCGTCCGACGCGCTGGCCCAGGTTGACCAGCAGCTCATCGATGGCGTCGGCAAAAGCTTCGGCCGTGGAATATCGATCCTCGGGGTCCCTTGCGAGGGCCTTGTTCACGATGACGCTCAGCTCGGGGGGGCACAAAGGGCACAGGTTCTGCAGGTCCGGTACCTGGGCTGCGCGCACCTTCATGATGGTAGCCGCGTCGTTGGGTTCCTTGAAGAGCCGGCGCATGGTGAGTATTTCAAACAGCACGATGCCCAGGGAGAAGATGTCCGAGCGGTGGTCCACGGTCTTTCCGGTGACCTGCTCCGGAGACATGTAGCTCAGCTTGCCTTTGAGCTTGCCTGCGCCGGTGTGACTGAGCTTCTGTGCGGCGTAGGCGATACCGAAGTCCACCAACTTCACGTGGCCGTCGTAGCTGACCAGAATGTTCTGCGGAGACACGTCACGGTGGATGACCTGGAGAGGTTCTCCGGTGTGGGACTGTACCGTGTGTGCTGCGTGCAGTCCCTTGGCCACATCGGACGCCACCCGGACCATGTAGGCCCAGTCCATGGGGCCTTCGAGGCGTACGCTGGCGTTCACCATGTCCTTGAGGGTTTGGCCGTGGACGTACTCCATGGCGATGAAGTAGGACCCGTCGATGACGCCGAGATCGAAGGTTGCCGCCACATTGGGGTGGTGGATGAGCGCTGCGATGCGGGCCTCGTCGCGGAACATCTCGACGAAGTCCTCCTCGGCCAGCAGGTGATCATGGATCTTCTTGATGGCGAGGAGCTTTTCGAACTGCTGTGGACCGCGGATACGCGCCAGATATAGCGCCGCCATGCCACCGGTCCCCATCTGCATCAGCAACTCGTACCGCCCGAATTGCTTTTTTACCATGGGGTGGGCGGCGGCGAACTCCGCGGTGGTGGATAGGGACTGCGGCAGGTTCTTCGATCTGGGAGCCGCTATGGAAGGGGTGTCGGGCTCGGTGTTGGGAATCGGCGGTGGAATGGCAGGTGGAACAGCAGGTGGACCCGAAGGTGAAGCGGGCAGCTTCGTCGTTGGGTTGCGCTCAGAAATCGCCCGGCTGCGGGCCTTCTCTTTACCCTGCTGATCCAGGCCACCGGGAATGGACGTAAGACGCAGGCCCTTTTCGTTGCTCATTCCACGCGCCATGGACTTAGAATCGAACGCTCAAGCTCACCGATGCGCCACCGGGGATCACGGCAGGCAGGATGCGCACGGCGCTGGGTTTTTCGGTTTTCTTCCACCGCGTGAAGAGGACGAGGACGCCGGCGGTAACGGCGGCCGCGGCGGTAACGCCGATCATGACGTTGGTGACGGCCTTCATGGTTTTACCCTGGCTCTGGACTTCGGTATTCGTTGGGTCCTCCACAAAATCGTCGTGTAGGGCGAGGGTGCGTACGCCGGTGCCAATGGTCACAGTGCCGGCCACCACGGCGAGCCCGGCGGCCACCACGAAGTAGGCCCAGTGCAGCTTCTTGCGGCGGTCGGTAGGCCGTGGGGGCGGGACGGTGGACCGGCTCTGCGGATTGTACACGAGGGTTTGTCCGCCCGAGGTCTGCAGCGTCTTTTGGGACAACACCTTTCCGCCTCTCCGAAACTCCACGCTGCGCTCGCCCGGGAGCACCACCACCACCACCTTGCCCATGCCTTCCAGATTGCCGTCCACCCAGATGGCGACGTCCTTGGCGGGGGCTTGGATGTGAATTACCGCCACCTGGGTCAACACCTTGCGCAGCGCCACGGGGAGCCGGGCCTGATCGTCGGGGCTGGCGTGAACCATGTACTGCCGCAGGTGGATGGCCGCCTTCACCTTGTGGCCCAAGGCCAGGTGCACCACGGAGATGTTGTACTGGATTAACGGGTTGTCCCAGTAGCGGTGTGCCTGCTCGAAGTATCGCAACGCCCGCGTCAGATTCTTTCGCTTGAGCATTTTCTTGGCGATTTTCACCAGCTTGCGTGCTTTGGTCTTGTCCGCTTCGCTTGTTTCAGCGCGTGCCGTCCCGACCGGGAGGCATACCATGAGAATTATCAGAAACCAGCGCATGTAGAATCCATCCTCTTGTCGAAGGGTCAGATGTCCATAATGTTGTCTAAAACGTCCATGGGGCGTGGCCTCATTGTCCGAGGCCGCATGGGCCGGTACCTCATGGGCCGATACCTCATGGGCTGCTTGGGCGGCCTGCCGGCGGCCGACCCGTCGGAGACCAGCTTGACTTTTTCGGTGACGTCCTTGTTTGCCGTAATAAAAACGCTCTCGGCGTGAAAGCCCTTGGCCTGGACCTCGATGAGCTCCTCGGTGGCCGACTTGGGCACCACCACGCGGAAGGTATTCCCCTTGTAGCTCTTCCCCCGGAACATCACCGCCGCGTGGGCGTAGTTCGGCTGAATGAGCACCTCGATGGTCACCGGCACGTACTTCGGCGGGTCCGCCGGGCCCCTGGGCGGCATCTGGCTCATGGGCAGCATCGTGGCGACGGGTCGGGGCGCTTTCATCCGGGACATGTTCCCCTTGTTCGCCAGATTTGCCGCTGCTGTGGGTTTGTTTTTGACGTTTTCGTCATTGAACCATCGGTCCCGGCCGATGAGATACAACAGCAGGGAGGTGACGGTGAGCACCACCACCGCGCCAACGATCATGGACAGCATGGAGGGCCGGATGGCCTTTCGCTGCAGCTCGCTCACCTGGGCCAGGGTGGAGCTGGCGTGGGTATCGGAGTGGACCCCGAGAGCGGCCTGCGGATAGCTGGTCTCCTCCTCCTGGGCGATCTTGATCTGCTGCTCCCGCATGACCCGGCGGTCGTGGAACAGTCGATCCATGGTGACGCCGAGCTCCTTGCGGTTGACGAAGTTGTTGGACTTCATCAGAAGCTGCGCCAGATCGTCAGAGAAGTCTCCGGCCGTGTCGTACCGGTCCTCGGGTTTGGCGGCCAGGGCCTTGAGCAGGATCCTCTCCAACTCCACCGGGAGATCAGGATTGGATTGACGGGGCGGCGGTACAACACAGTCCCGCACGCGGAGCAGGGTGGCGGCCTCGTTGTCGGCCCGGAAGAGGCGGCGCATGGTGACCGATTCGTACAGCACCGTGCCCAGGGAGAAGATGTCCGAGCGCCGATCCATGGGGTCGCCACAGACGTGCTCCGGGGACATGTACGCGGCTTTTCCCTTGACCATGCCCGTGCGGGTCTGGGTGAGTCGCTCCGCGGCGAAGGCGATGCCGAAGTCGATGACCTTGACGTCCCCGCCGTAGCTCACGAGGATGTTCGCGGGGGAGACATCTCGGTGCACGATTCCCAGCGGGGAGCCATCGGAGTTGGTGACCTCGTGGGCGGCGTGGAGACCTGCGGCGGCGTCGGAAATGATCTGAACGGCGTGGCTCCAGTGCAGCACGTCGGGCGTGCGCACGGCGGCGCGCAGCACATCTCTGAGGTTCTGGCCGTGAATGTACTCAATGGCCAGATAGTAGGTCTCCTCCTCCATTCCCATTTCGTGGACGGTGGCCACGTTCGGATGCTGGACCATGGCCGTGATACGGGCCTCGTCCAAGAACATCTGGATGAACTCTTCTTCCGTGGCGAGGTGCTCGTGGATGAGCTTGACCACGAGGAGCTTCTCGAACCGTTCGGGACCACTCAGGCGGGCAAGATACAGCGCAGCCATGCCGCCCCGCGCCATCTCGAGGAGGAGCTGGTAACGACCAAACCGTCGGCCTTGACGTACGACTGACTGCACCATCGATAATACCTGGACGAACAGCTAACCGTTGGCCTGACGGAGGCCCAACACCCGACAGTAGCTGTCCGTACCAATCCTAATGATAGAATATTTACCATGGTGGGGCCAAAAACGCGAACAAAACCATGGGTTGGACCTTAGGACCCGATCGAATATTACTTGATCACTCAAGCCGCCGATGCATCCCGGC
>JAOZUO010000146.1:0-11476 GCA_029938605.1 Deltaproteobacteria bacterium
CGAGCAGCTCACATTCCACGTCGCCCACCTGTAGGAGTGTGCCCGAGGCGACTTCCATGGGGACGTCCGGCAGGGCAGGGTGACCATTGACCACGGTGCCGTTGGCCGATCCGACGTCCACCAGGGTTCTGGGTATTCCGTCGGGGTGCTCGAAATAGGCGTGCAGCTTCGACACGGAGGGGTGGCGGACGATCACGTCGTTGTTGCTCGCCCGCCCGATTGTGATTTTGGACTGCCAGGGATTTCGCGGGGTTTTGGCGATGAGGTACAGGCGGTTATTGGCCAGCAATTCTTCCGCGTTCCCCGACAGCATCTCCTCGGCTTGGGCAGTGGGGTCGTGGACAACGGCCGTGTGGAAGTCGAGGTCGTCGTTCTCGCTCGGGAGAGTGGCGAGCAGGTACAGGCCGCGGTGCTTTTGCACGAAGGCATCACGCGCTATCTCACACGCGGTCTGTCGAAGCTCGGGGAGTATGCTCATAGTCCGAGTGTTACAATTTCAGTGGCGCGTGCGCAATCCCCCAATCGTCCATCCGTCCGGGTTTGGGGTCTATCCAGGATTTGCTGGGTCGGCCTTCGACAGGTCTGTTGTGGTACCTTCCGGTGAGGGAGGCGCGAGACTACAGGTTCTGCGGAGCGCTGAAAATTTCACCAATTTTTGCCTCGGCCCGTTGCGTGGTCCGAACTAATGACTACAAATAATATAGGAATTAAGCCAGACCACACTGCAATTGGATGCATCCGGCGAAGCGAATAGGCTGTCGACCATGGATCAGAAACCCAGCATAGAGAACCTCGCCTTCGTGGAGGACCTCTGGCAGCAGTACCGCGCGGATCGGGCGAGCGTGCCCCAGCAGTGGCGTAGCTACTTCGAACAACTGGAGCGAGAGGGGTTGCGAGACGACACCGAGACCCCGTCTCTGGTGATCGGCCGCCAGCAACTGCTGGCGAAGGAGCGTCCCCTGGGGGAGGCCTGCAATATCTGCGGCCGAACCATCGCCATGTCGGCCATGCAGCACCGCGTGGGGCAGCTCGTGCGAAACTAC
Organism: Deltaproteobacteria bacterium; assembly: GCA_029938605.1. GTDB lineage: Bacteria > Myxococcota_A > Polyangia > HGW-17 > JAJRWW01 > JAJRWW01. The sequence continues at coordinate 1,044 of JAOZUO010000146.1, forward strand.
CGGGTCCGCGGGCACCGCGTGGCGCACATCAACCCGTTGCAAGACGAGGACGAGGAGTTCACTGAGCTGCAGTACGAGTACTACGGTTTTGCCGAGACCGACCTGGATCTGAGCTTTAACGCCGGCTCCCTGGCCCATGGCGGGATGCTGCCCCTTCGGGAGATCATCGCGCGGCTCGAGGCGACCTATTGCGGCGCCATCGGCACGCAGTTCATGCACATAGACGAGCTCGGCGCGCGCGAGTGGCTGCAGCAGCGGCTGGAGTCCACCCTGAATCGATACGGCATGAGTCGGTCCGAGCAGCTTCGCGTGCTCACCCGGCTCACCGATGCCGTTATTTTCGAGCAGTTCCTGCAGAGGAAGTTTGTCGGCGCGAAGAGCTTCTCCCTCGAGGGCGCCGAGAGCCTCGTTCCGTTGCTGGATCTGGCCATCGAGAAAGCCGGCGCCCAGGCCACCGATGAGGTGGTCATCGGCATGCCCCACCGCGGCCGGTTGAACGTGCTGGCCAACATCCTCGGCAAGCATCCTCGGTTCATCTTCAGTGAGTTCGCCGACCGGGACGCGGAGACCTTCATCGGCCGCGGGGACGTGAAATATCACCTGGGTTTCCACCGGGATTGGGAGACCGCCTCAGGGCGTATGGTGCACGTCTCTCTCAGCTTCAATCCGAGCCACCTGGAGGTGGTGGGCCCCGTGGCCCTGGGGTGGATGCGCGCTAAGATGGATCGCAGGGGCGATGTGGACCGCCGCAAGGGGCTGGTGATCCTGGTACACGGGGACGCGGCCATCGCCGGCGAGGGCATCGTGCAGGAGACGCTGAACCTCAGCGAGCTCGCCGGGTACCGGGTGGGTGGCGCCTTGCACGTGGTGGTCAACAATCAGGTGGGTTTCACCACCACGCCCGCCGAAGGGCGGTCGAGTACCTACGCTACGGACGTGGCCAAGATGCTGCAGAGCCCCATCTTCCACGTCAACGGGGAGAACCCCGAGGCCGTGGCCCAGGCGGTAAATGTGGCGATGGACTTCCGGGAAAAGTTCCGGAGGGACGTGGTCATCGACATGTACTGCTACCGGCGTCGGGGACACAACGAGGGTGACGAGCCGAGCTTCACCCAGCCGCTCATGAGCCGGCGAATCAAGGAACGGCCCACGGTGCGGGACAACTACCTCAAGAGCCTGCTCGACCTGGGCGAGGTGACCGAGGTGGACGCCGCGGAGATCGAACGGACCCGGACCGAGCTCCTGGAGCGCGCCCTTCGCGACAGCAAGGGAGAGATCGCGCCGCCCCGCCCGGACCGGCCCGGGGCCCTCGGCCCCGTGTGGAAGAGCTACCAGGGCGGGCCGGAGGAGGATGCGCCCCGGGTGGACACCGGGGTGGAGGTCGAGCAGTTGGCTCATCTCCTGGGCCGAACCTGCGAGGTGCCCGAGGGCTTCACCGTGCATCCCAAGATCGTCCGGCTGCTCGACCAGCGTCGGGCGATGGTGGCCGGGGAGCGTCCCTTGGACTGGAGCGCCGGCGAAGCCCTGGCCATCGCCTCCCTGGCGGCCGAGGGGGTACGGGTGCGCATGACGGGTCAGGACACCGAGCGCGGCACCTTCAGCCACCGTCACTCCCGGCTGCACGACTATGAGACCGGCGAGGGGTACATGCCCTTGCAGCATCTGACGCCTGAGCAAGGGGCGGTGGAGATCCTGAACAGCCCGCTCAGCGAGGCCGCGGTGCTGGGGTTCGAGTACGGATACAGCTTGGCCTGCCCCGATGGGCTCGTGGTGTGGGAGGCGCAGTTCGGTGACTTCGCCAACATGGCGCAGGTGTACATCGATCAGTTCATCGCGGCTGGCGAGCAGAAGTGGCAGATCCTGTCGGGGCTCGTGTTGCTGCTGCCCCACGGGCTCGAGGGTACCGGTCCGGAGCACGCCAGTGCCCGGCTGGAGCGGTTCCTCGCCATGGCGGCGGCGGACAATTACCAGGTCATCAATCCCACCACGCCGGCGAACCTGTTTCACGCCTTGCGGCGGCAGGTGGTGCGACCTTGGCGCAAGCCCCTGGTGGTGATGTCTCCCAAGAGTCTGTTACGGCACAAGCGGGCGGTTTCGAGTCTGGAGGATTTCGCTTCGGGTGGGTTCCGACGGATCATCGGCGAGCCCACGGTAGCTCTTTCCGGGGTGTGCCGGGTGCTGTTGTGCTCGGGCAAGATCGCCTACGAGCTGTTGGCCCAGCGGGACAAGCGCGGCCTGGAGTCGGTGGCGGTGGTGCGCGTGGAGCAGCTCTATCCGCTTCCCTGGGCGGAGTTGGAGACGGAGTTGGAACGGTACCCCGCCTGTTCGGAGGTGGTCTGGGTGCAGGAGGAGCCGGCCAACATGGGCGGGCGGATCACCATCCGGCTCAAGTACGCTGAGAAGATCGGGGAGCGGTGGTCTTATAGGGAGGTGTCCCGGCCAGAGTCGTCGAGCCCGGCCACGGGTTCGGCGGCGAGTCACCGCGTGGAGCAGCAGCGGCTGTTCGAAGACGCCTTCGAGGGCTTATTTTTTGACGGGTCCTAATGGGGCTGGATCCCCGGGAGAGATAGACATGAGTGTCGAGTTGACCATTCCCAGCGTCGGCGAATCCATTACCGAGGTGCAGATCGGAGAGTGGCTCAAGAAGGTTGGCGATCGGGTGGAGGTGGACGAGCCGGTGGTGGAGATCGAGTCCGCCAAGGTGACCGTGGAGCTGCCGGCCCCCGCCGCCGGAGTGTTGACCGAGATCCTGACGCAGACCGGACAGGACGCCGAGGTGGGAGATGTGATCGGGGTTATCGATCCGTCCGCCACGGCGACACCCGGTGCCCAGGAGGCTCCCTCCGTGAAGCCACCTCCCCCAGTCCAAAGTCGCCCGATTCCAGAGGAGGCGCCTACTTTTCGCCCGCCGCCAAGCGATGGCGCGGTGGTGATGCCTTCGGCCCAGCGGGTGCTGGATCAGGCGGGGGTCTCACCGGACCAGGTGACCCCCACGGGCCCCGGCGGGCGTTTGCTCAAGGGCGACGCCCTCCAGGCCGTCGGGCCCCAGGCAGTCCCCGCAGCGTCACGTCGGGCACCGATGTCCGCACCGCCGCCCGCGCCGCCGCCCGCGCCTCCGCCGTCCCCGCCGCTGGCGGGATCCACGCCGACGTCCGCGTCCCTTGGGGACGACGCCGGATTCGAGCGGAAGCAGTGGTCGGTGCGCATGTCGCCCCTGAGGCGCACCATCGCTGCCCGGCTGGTGCAGACCAAGCAGGAGACCGCGCTCCTGACGACCTTTAACGAGATCGACATGACCCAGGTCATGGCCATGAGGAAGCAGTTTGGGGAGCAGTTCCTACAAACCCACGACATCAAGCTGGGCTTCATGTCCTTCTTCGTGAAGGCCACGGTGGTGGCATTGGAGCGGTTCCCGGCGGTGAACGGCGAGATCCGCGGCCAGGAGATCGTGTACCGGAACTACGCCGACGTGGGGATCGCCGTGGGAGGCGGCAAGGGGTTGGTGGTGCCCATCGTCCGGGACGCCCAGCGCAAGACCTTCGCCGACCTGGAGCGGGTCATCGCGGATTACGGCCGGCGGGCGGTGGCCAATAAGCTGCAACCCGAGGAGCTCGATGGGGGCACCTTCACGATCTCCAACGGTGGGGTGTACGGATCCCTGATGTCCACCCCCATTCCCAGTCCGCCCCAGAGCGGTATCCTGGGGCTGCACGCCATCCAGAAGCGGCCTGTCGCGGTGGACGACGAGGTGGTGATTCGACCGATGATGTACGTCGCCCTTTCCTACGACCACCGCATCGTGGACGGTAAGGACGCGGTGACCTTCCTCAAGACCATCAAGGAGCAGATGGAGCAGCCCGCTCGCATGCTCCTGGAGGTGTAGACCTATGGCTATTGACCACTTCGATCTCGTGGTGATTGGCGCCGGTCCCGGCGGCTATGTGGGCGCGATCCGCGCGGCGCAGCTCGGCATGAAGGTGGCTTGCGTGGAGCGTGAGCCCGCATTGGGCGGAGTCTGCCTGCGCATCGGCTGCATCCCCACCAAGGCCCTGCTCGAGTCCAGCGAGCGGTACTGGGCGGCGCGCCACGAGCTGGCGGAACACGGTGTTGGGGTGGGCGACGTGACGTTGGACCTGGGGGCCATGATGGCTCGCAAGGACGGGATCGTGAACAACCTCACCCGAGGGGTCGACTTCCTGTTCAAGAAGCAGAAGGTGAAGCGATACTTCGGTGAGGGGCGGCTGGTGGGTCCGGGGCGGGTGGAGGTGGTGGGAGAGACGAACCTGGAGCTCAGCGCGGACCACGTGCTTTTGGCGACGGGCTCCTCGGCGGCTACCCTCAAGGGCGTGGAGCTGGACGGTGAGCGGATCATTACCTCCACCGAGGCCCTGACCCTGGAGGCGGTGCCCGAGCGGTTGCTGGTCATTGGCGCCGGGGTGGTGGGGCTGGAGCTGGGCTCGGTGTGGAATCGTCTCGGCGCCGAGGTGACCGTGGTGGAGTACCTGGACCGCATCCTCCCCGGCGTGGACGGTCAGGTGTCCAAGCTGGCCCACCGGCTGTTTACGCGGCAGGGGCTTTCTTTCCGGTTGGGCGCGCGGGTGAAGTCCGCGGGGGCCAAGGGGGAGGGTTGTTTCGTGGAGATTGATGGCGGGGAGCGTCTCGAGGCGGATCGAGCGCTGGTGGCCGTGGGACGACGGCCCAACACCGAGGGGCTCGGCCTCGACTCCGTGTCCATCGAGGTGGACGCCCGGGGGTTCATCCCCGTGGACGAGCGGTTCGCCACCAAGGCCGAAGGCGTCTTCGCCGTGGGCGACGTCATCGGTGGGCCCATGCTGGCCCACGCGGCCTCCCACGAGGCGGTGGCCTGCGTGGAGCGGCTGGCCACGGGGTGGGGCCACGTGAACCGCGACGCCACGCCCTGGGTCGTGTACACCGACCCCGAGCTGGCCTTTGTGGGCCGCACCGAGGAGCAGCTGATCCAGGCTGGGGTGCCCTACAAGTCGGGCACCTTCTTTTTCAAGGGCAACGGGCGGGCGGCCACCCTCGGCCGGTCCGACGGCATCACCAAGGTGCTGGCCCACGCGGACACGGACCGGCTTCTGGGCGTGCACATCCTGGGACCCCGAGCAGGCGATCTCATCAGCGAGGCCGTGGCGGCTCTGGAGTTTGGAGCCTCGAGTGAGGACCTGGCCCGGATCTGCCACCCGCATCCGTCCCTCGCCGAGGCGCTCACCGAGGCCGCTCTGTCCGTTGAGGGGCGCCCCATCCACGGTTGAGCGTTGTCTACAATCGAACGACAGATGCAGTGAGAGAACCGAACTATGGTGATTCCCATGACCAGACAGATTCCACATATCCCACAGATCCCCCCTGAGCTCTGGACCTGCGACCTGCTCGAGGAGGACTCCTTGCACGAGGTCCGCTGCGTGGAGTGCGGCAAGTGCGGTATGGCCGACAAGGTGTACCAGCAGGATCTGGAGGGGTTCGTGGTGGCCGTTTTTGAGCACTACGGTGCGCCTACCCGCGAGGCTGAGATCATCGCCAGCAATCTGGTGAGCGCGGACCTGCGCGGCATCGCGAGTCACGGTGTGGCGCGGTTGGGGCGGTACATCTCCGGCATCAAGGCGGGGTACATCTGCCCGGGCATCGAGTTCGGCGTGGAGGAGCCGGTGCCGGCCATCGGCGTCATCGACGCCTACAACGGCGTGGGGCAGGTCGTCTCGGACAAGGCCATGCGCATGGCCATCGACAAAGCGAAGATCAACGGCGTGGGTCTGGTGACCGTCAAGAACTCCAACCACTACGGCATCGCCGGCTACTGGGTGCAGTTGGCCCTGGAGCACAAGATGATCGGCATCAGCATGACCAACGCTGCGCCGTTGGTGATCCCCACGCACGGCGCCAAGGCGCTGCTCGGGACCAACCCCATCGCCATGGGCGTGCCCACGGCCAGTGGATCGCCCATCCTCATCGACTTTGCCACCAGCGTGGTGCCCCGGGGCAAGCTGGAGGTGTACGACCGCAATCGTAAGCAGATGCCCGTGGGTTGGACCGTGGACGACAAGGGCTACGACTGCCAGAATCCGGGTCTGGTGCTCAGGAACCTCCTGGACCGGGTGGGAGGCGGCATCCTGCCTCTGGGCGGCCGGGGCGAGGAGTTCGGGGGCCATAAGGGGTTCTGCATGGCCATCATGGTGGACCTGCTGTGCGGCGTCTTGTCCGGATCGGGCTACGGCGATGACGTGCACAACCTCAAGCGCGAGGTTCCCGAGGGCGAGGTCGCCGCGCCGCGGGTGGGACATTTCTTCATGGCCCTGGACATCGAGAAGTTCATGCCCCTGGCCGAGTTCGAGGCGCGGGCCCAGGGCTTCGTGGACATGGTGCGGGAAAACCCCAAGGCCCTCGACCAGGAGCGGGTGTTTTTGCCGGGCGAAAAGGAACAGGAGCGTACCCGGTTGCACACGACCCATGGGATCCCGCTGTCGGATGTGGTGTACAACACTCTGCGCAAGGTCGCCGGTAACATTGGCTTGGAGCCGCCGCCCAGCGTGGCGGAGCGAGCCCGGGCCCGGGCCCTGGCCACCGGGCGCAAGGACGGGGGCGACAATGGCTGATCAGGTAGATGTCGCCGTCGTCGGCGGAGGGATCGTGGGCGGCGCCGTAGCGATGGCGCTGTCTGAGCAGGCGGGGCGAAGCCTCACCATCATCGAGGCCGAGCCCGAGCTGGCGGCCCACCAGACAGGCCATAACAGCGGCGTGATCCACTCCGGCCTCTACTACAAGCCGGGGTCCCTCAAGGCCACCAACTGCACCGAGGGGCGGGAGGCGCTCTACCGCTTCTGCGAGGAGCACGACATCGCCCATGACCGGTGTGGCAAGATCGTGGTGGCAACCAACAAGGCGGAGATCCCAGCCCTCGAGGAGCTGCAGAGGCGCGGCGAGGCCAACGGGCTGACCGGCGTTACGCGCATCAGCGCCGAGGAGATCCACGAACGCGAGCCGCACATCACGGGCATCGATGGGCTGCACGTACCCGAGACCGGCATCGTGGACTACGCCGCGGTGACTCGAAAATATGGCGAGATCGTAAAGGAGCGCGGAGGCAACCTGAAGCTCGGGTCGCGGCTTCTGGGCGTGACGCACGAAACTGGCGGGCTGGTGCTCGAGACCACCACGGGTACTGTGCACGCCAGGAACCTGATCAACTGTGCGGGCCTCCAGTCTGACCGCATCGCGCGGATGTCCGGAGTGAACCCCGGGTTGAGGATCGTGCCCTTTCGTGGCGAGTACTACGAGATCGTGCCCGAGCGACAGAGCCTCGTGAACAACCTGGTGTATCCGGTGCCGGACCCGCGCTTCCCCTTCCTGGGCGTGCACTTCACGCGCATGATCGCCGGCGGCGTGGAGGCGGGGCCCAACGCTGTGCTGGCCCTCAAGCGGGAAGGGTACCGCTGGCTCAGTCTGTCGCTAAGGGACATCTTCTCGTACTTCTTCTACGGCGGGTTCTGGAAGATGGCCTGGAAGAACTGGCGCAGCGGCCTCGGAGAGACCTGGCGCTCGCTGTCCAAGCGGGCCTTCGTCAATGCCCTGCGTAAGCTCATGCCCGAGCTGCAGATGTCCGACGTGCACCGGGCGGGGGCAGGGGTCCGCGCCCAGGCCCTCGAACCCAACGGAGCCCTGTCTGACGACTTCCGCATCGTGGAGGCTGAGCGCATGGTGCATGTGCTCAACGCGCCGTCCCCCGCGGCCACGGCCTCCATCGCCATCGGCAAGCACGTGGCCCGCCTCGCCGAGAAGCGGTTCGAGCTGTCATAGGGCGCGAAGCCCTAGCCCTAGCCCCAGCCCCGGCCCGTACAGCCCAGGAGGTACCGCATGGCCATGCTCGAGCTCATCGAAGAATCCGAGGCGCTGCCCGGTCGCGCGGTGCCCATGGAGATCGATGCCACGCACTTCGTGAACGGCAATCCCATGGTGCCGCCCTTCGCGGACAACCTGCGGTTCGCCACCTTCGGCCTCGGCTGCTTCTGGGGAGCGGAGCGGCGCTTCTGGCAACTAGATGGCGTCCAGGCCACGGCGGCGGGCTATGCCGGAGGCTATACGCCCAACCCCACCTACGAGGAGGTCTGCACGGGCAGAACCGCCCACGCCGAGGTGGTCCGCGTGGTATTCGATCCCACCGCCATCACCTACGAGCGCCTCCTGACGGTCTTCTGGGAGGCGCACGACCCGACCCAGTCCATGCGCCAGGGCGCCGACCATGGCACCCAATACCGCTCCCTGATCCTGACAGAAGACGACCGCCAACACGCCGCCGCCACCGCCACTCACCGCGCCTACCAAAAGCGTCTCGCACAAGCCAACTTCCCCCCCATCACCACCCAGATCCACCCCGCCACCCACTTCTACTACGCCGAACCCCACCACCAACAATACCTCGCCCAAAACCCCAACGGCTACTGCGGCCCAGGCGGCACCGGAGTGGTTTTGGGGACGTAGTTAACTTATTCGCTTCTTTGTCAGTTTTTCACCGGATATCTTGAGTAATAATAATGGGATGCCTAGATCCGGGCCTCGGGTGATTAGGAGTGGTTGGCTCGTCGCGGTGCAGTGAGCCGGTTGTGACTCTAGTGAGTTAGTAAAATTGGAATAATTCGCCTCGGTCGGCCGAGAAAAGCTAGTAAGCTAACTACGTCCCCCGACCGTCCCCACTTGGCATATACTGGAATGGCGAGGATCACTCTGGAGGACGTGATGGCATGGTTAGGGTTCGGGTTCGGGTTCGGGAGGAGCGCAGGGGCGAGCCGACGCCAGCGGTCCTATCATTCGCGGGGCGGAGTATCTCGGGTACTGGCGGGGCGAACAGGCGCGGAGCCCACGTGCGTGGAGGACGTGGTGAAGGACCAGGACTTTTGGGGCTTGTACCGCGTACTGGTCGTGGGCTTTGGGCTCCTTGGGGGCTTCTGTTTGCTCATGCTGGTGACCATCGGTATGGCCGGCGGTGGCTTTGATCTGGACGTGGGGGTGGTGGTGCTCGCACTGTTCACCCTGGCGCTATTCCTGGCTCCCTTACTGTTCTGGATCCGGTTTCAAAGGCAACGACGCCTGTACGAACGTTTGGCCGAGGAGGCCGCGATACACGAGATCCGAGATTAGATCCGAGATTAGATTAGGTAGATTAGGACGGAGTGTACTTTCTTCCATGGATGCGCCGCCGCCACTCGGGTTCAACTAGTGCTCTGAGCCCCCCGCAGGCCCGACCGGTTGCGTTCGGTCGGGGACAACCCCCCGATGCGGCACGCGAGCGCGTTTGTTTGTGACCCGGGTCGTCACCAGGGGCAGGCTTGCCGAGAGCGTGCGGGCCCGCGTGCCGCTGAGCAAGTGTAGCGCATCGGGGCCCATTCGTGGCTCTACGTGGACCAGGTAGACCTGCCCGACGACAACCTGGATGTCGAGGCTGGCCCGATTGTCCGATTCGGCGATCAGCCGGTGCCAGCCGGGGCCCGCCAGGTAGCAGGCCTGAAGGCCGTTGCCTTTGGTGACGTGCACGAGAAAGCCGTTGTCATAGTGCCGAAAGTTTACGGCGGATCCAAAAAATCCTGCCGGTCGCGCCAGACAAATAGTGGCCGCTGTCGCGGACGCCGGTCGGGCCTCCACGCTGACGTTCAAATACCCAGGCGCGCAGCCAGTGCCGCCGGCCCCGCCGGCCCCGCCGGCGACGACGAACAAAAGCAGCCACGTTAGACGAGTCATCAGACATTTTTTCATACCCCTGTAGACTCGCCCCTTCGGAGCAAGGTTGCCCCGCGACTCTTACCCTCAGCCGAGCGTTACTGGAAACCGGCCTTATCGATGGTGACCCGGTAGTAGCCGGGGAGGGGGCGGAGCTCCCGACCGATGGGATACTCGTCGGGGGAGAGCTCGTTCAGCCGTCGGACGCACATCCCGGACCATGTGTTGAACCAGCGGAGGTCGTGCGAGGTCCGGACACAGAGCGTCCATCGCATCCGCGCACGCTTGAGCATCGGATTGGCGAACTTGCTCAGGTGCGTCTGGTAGGCGTCCCGGCCACCTGAGGACTTCAGGACCTTCGGGAGCGGCTGCTGCAGCAGCATCTCGCCGAAGTTGTGGTACACCGAGCCCGTCCGGGCGATCGCTGCGATGGACCAGTGGGCATCCCCGCGTTTCCTGCGCCGCTCCCGCACCCGGATCCGCGTCACCACGGACATGTACCCCTTGAGCAGCTTCGCGCGGAGCTTGAGTTTGTCCATGAGCCAGGTATGGAAGCGCTTCCTCGAGCGCTTTGCCTTCTGCGCGAACTTCGGGTTGAAGTCCAAGCCACGGGGGATCGTCGACCGCAGGTAGCCCTCGAGCTCGAGCTCGACCTGCATGAACTGCGCGTGCGCAGCGCGGTGCTGAGCGTTGCTGATCATCGC
>JAOZUO010000146.1:11576-20770 GCA_029938605.1 Deltaproteobacteria bacterium
TTGCGCCACTTCCGGATGAAAAGGCGTACGTTCCGCAATAATCGTCGGCCCTGTCCGAGGCCCGCCCGGAGCACGATGGCCCACATCAAGGCTTCGCGCGCCTCCTTGCGCTTCGGGTACAGCCGGAAGAACAGCTCGTAGGTTCGGGCCGCATCTTCCATTGCTGCCAGATTGTGGTAGGTGCCCGCCAGGTAGTAGAGCGCCAGCGGCCGGTGTTTGGATTTGGGAAACCCCTTCACGATGGATCTCCGCATCCGGATCGCCTCGTAGAGCTTGCCGCTTTCCTCGTAGCAGGCGGCACCGTTCCAGAGGAAGGTGTCCGCGTACTGTGATTTCGGGTATTTCCGGGCCATGGAATCGAAGAGTGCACCGCACCGCGCGTACTTCTTCACTTTGCGAAATCCGTCAGCGTCTGCCCAGCTCATCTTGAGGTAGAGCAGGCGCATCCGCTCCGCGAAAGTCGGATCCGCCATCAGAATCTTGGAGACCAAGAATCGCTTCACGGCCGTGTCCCGCTCCCGGAACCGTCTCATCACCGTCAGCAGATCGATGATCCGGATCGCCGCGGCCCTCGCCGTCGTGACGGCTTCTTTTGCGTGGGGCCCCGCCACTTTCTTGAAGTAGGGCAATGCCTTCGCGAGGTGGTCGTGCTTCCAGTAGATATGTCCGATGTTGAACAGAATCACCACGCGCTTCTTGCCCTTCACCCCCAACGTGATTGCCCGCTGGAGCAGCTTCAGCAGGCGCACCTCCACGGCCGGAATCTTGCGCGGCTTCAACCCAGGCATCGCCCATTTCAGACACCGCATACCCCGGCGCTTGACGCAGACCCGCTTTCGCCTCGGCGCAGGCTTGGTGCCCAGGGACGGGGGCCCAGCGCGCATCCGCTTCATCTCGATTGCGATGTCGGCCAGAACCTTCTTCAGGTCTCCCCTGGCCGCTACCCGACGGGCCGGCGCGGCCCGCGACGGCGTTGTACCAGAAATCAGCAAGGCGAGTCCCGTCGAGACCCAAATCCATCCGTAGCGCATCCGGTTCACCTCCAGTACAGCTCCAGTACAGCTCCAGGAATAGACACCCGCCTGGCGGCCGGGTTCCCAACCGATCGATTCTGGGGGTGGAAACTCCATGGAGCCAGGTTAATCCCTTGAAAGTAATCAGCTAATCTGAATTGATGGTTCGCAATAAGTTAACAAGTTAACTACGTCCCCTTACCCTCCACGCGCTACCTGGTGCTGCCAGCCACGTAGGCGTTTGTGGCGACGAGCCATTTCTTGGGCCAGTTTCCGGTGCTTCGCCAACGACAGCATGGGCTGGAACCAGAGCGTGAACCTCATCCGGTGTGCAAAGGTGGTGCGTCCGAGAACCGGAGCCTGGTTCTGGCCGATCAGGCTATACAGATGCACCGGGACATGGCGGGTCACATGGCAGGCGTTTCCGGTGATGTGCACAGACCATCCCTGCGGGAGCGCCCGTCGGACGCGCGACGCCGTCGAATCCGGCGCCCTTTCTTCACGGTGGAGCTTGGACACGGCTACACTCCTGCGAAACAAGCTACCTAATGGCCAGCAGGGGAGGGGGGCTTTTCGCGGGAGCGCCCGTTTGGGTGACGGCGCCAGGGCGGCGCGCGGCGATGACCGCTGACCGGGCTGGGGCATTGCAACGGCGTCGGCCGACGTCGGCGTCGGCGCGGGGCGGCGACGATCCTGATCACGACCTCGCCCACGACATCCGCCCAGTGTAACTGCCGCGATCAAACCTCCGAGCAGCCAGGCATGTCTAGGCGCAGTCACCAACGTCAGGCGTCGTCATCCTGGGGCGTGGCGGCCACTACCTCGGATGCGATGCGGGCGGCCACGGTTTTTTGGGCGGCGGAGGGCTTGCCGAGGCCTTCGAGGGCGTGCGGCACGTCGTCGCCTTCGTCTGGCTCCCCGTCCACGTCGTCGCCGTCGAGCTGATCGGCGTCCGGCACTTTGGGCATTACCTTCGTCTGGCGTTTACGGGGCTGGTACTCCTTCTCGAAGAGCATCTCGGCGCCTTCGAACTCGCTGGCGCTCCAGACCAGCATGCAGGTGCCCAGAGGGTCGATGAGCGTATTTACCCGGTCCACGAAGGCCCCGGGATCCTCATCCTCGTCCTCGTCCTCGGAGGGCAGGCGCAGGCCCAGCATCACCAGGTCCGCCCGGCTGTTCTGGGCGATGATCTCCGGGATGGGCTGGTCCGCGGGGTCTCGCTCGATGAGCTCTGCCTTGGCGTCCACCTTGCTTTCGGTGATGATGCGCTCGAGGTTGGCCCTGACGAAATCCACCTTCGTACCGGGCGGTACGATCATCTTCACGGTGACCTGGGCCTTCTCCCACTCGGGAGACTCGATGATGAGCGCCGACAGCAGCAACATGAGTGCGCCGTTGTTCTCCAGGCCGCCCCACCAGATGTCGATGCTGCCGTGGTTGCCGAACTTGTGCAGGCTATGGTGCGACAGCAGCAGCATGCACTTGTCCAGCTTGGCCAGTCCGCGAATCACGCGCACGTAGTCCTCGGCGTGGTCCACGTCCCGCGACCAGCCCATGAGCACGGTGTTGGGCTCGAAGCCGGTGGTGCCGTGGGCCTGTACCACCGAGAGGGCCTCGGGCAGCACCTCGTCGCACACCTGGAGCTTGGTAAAGACGCTCGGGTAGTCCCGCTCGAGCCGCTGCTGCAGGGCGTACTGTTGGCGACGCAGCCGCCCGGCGCTCCCGGTGAGCTCGCCACGGAGCAGGAAGAAGTAGGTCACCAGCCCGCGTTGTCCGCCCACCCACTGACCCAGGTCGAGCAGGTGCGGGCGGGCGAGGGGAGAGCCGCCGAGCACCACCATGTGGGGCTGCCAGTTGATGGGGTGGTAGTCCGCGCTTCGCAGGGCCACGAGCCCCCGCCGGATGAGCGCCGCCCAGATGCCGAAGCGCAGGTCTCCCCAGGTCTTGGTCAGGTGCCTGCGGTGGATGGACAGGTAGATGAGGCCCACGATGATCACCGACGCGATCATGGCCGCCAGGTTGATCAGGGACATCATGTAGAAGCAGCCCGATGCCCCCACCAGGGAGACGGCCGCGGGGACCTTGAGGGTGGGCCGGAAGCTCGGTAGCCTGGCCCAGGTGGCCAGGCCGCAGGCCAGGGAGATGAAGCCGTAGGAGGCCAGGAAGAACATCGTGATGACCTGGGCGATGGCGTTGAGCCCTGACGGCGAGAGGTAGGCCAGACCGATGCCCACCAAGGCGATGCCCAAAGACACCACGGTGGCCAGCCGGGGCATGTTCGTGGGGCCGTGACCCTTACCCAAAAAGCGCGGCACCACGCCGTCTGACGCCAGGGCCTGCAGGATCCGCGGCGCGCCCAGCACCGAGCCCATGGCCGACGACAGGGTGGCGCCCAGCACGCCCAGCACCACCAGGATGCCGACGCTGGCCACCTGCTTGAACACCATCGGATCCAGGCTACGTAGGTCCGCCGTGTTCACCTGGAAGGCCACGAACACGATGAGCCCCACGTAGACCACGAAGCCCGTGCCCATGGCGGCGAAGGTGCCCACCGGGATGGACTTGCGCGGCTCGGACAGATCGCCGGACATGGAGACGCCCTGGGTGAAGCCGGTCACCGCCGGGAAGAAGACCGCGAAGACCGCGATGAAAGGCTCGGCGGCGGCGCCGTTGACGGTTTTAGACCAGAGAGAGACGTCCGATGGCGGCGCGGAGCCGCTTCCCGTGAAGATGGCGCCGATGGACAAGATGATGAGCAGCATGATCACGAACTGGCTCTTGATGGCCAAAGACGTGTTCCAGAAGGCCAGCCCGGCTACCACCAGGGCGGTTGCCACGGCCACGGTGGGCCCGTGCAGTCCTGGGAAGACCGAGAGGAGGGCCTCGGTGAAGCCCAGCACGTAGAGGCTCACTGACAGCGCCTGGGCGAAGAAGAGCGCCACACCGATGGAGCCGCCAATCTCCAGCCCCAGGCTGCGGGAGAGCATGTAGTAGTCGCCCCCCGCCCGCACGGTGCGGTTGGTGGCGATGGAGGCCACCGACAGCGCCGTGGGCACCGTCAGGGCGTGGGAGATGACCACGATGAGGAGCGCGCCCAGGAGGCCGGCGTGGCCCACCACCCACGGGAACCGCAGGTACATGATCACGCCGAGGATGGTCAGCACCGACGGAGTAAACACGCCCCCGAAGGCGCCGAACTTGCCGTTCTCGTCGGTCCCGAATAGTTGCTTGAGGACCCGGATCATCACAGCTCCCCGGCCTCATCCGCGGCCGGCGACGGATTGTTGTCATAGAAACCGATGGGTTGCAACTCGAGACCCATCCTCGATGGTTGTGATATGCTCAATCGCAGAAATTTCGAGCCCTGAGGCTTTCTCCAAGAGGTGTACAAGAGGTGTATATGCGAAACGGCACGGCTGTAGTGATGGCGATGGCGATGATTATGGCTTCGGCGTGTTTGGGCGCTTGCGGTGACGATGACAGCTCGACGCCCGATGGCGGGCTGCCCGACCCGGACGCCGGCCTGGTGGACGCCGGCAATGGTGACGCCGCCGTGGACGATGACGCCGTCGTGGACGGTGACGCCGGTAATGGTGACGCTGCGGTGGACGCAGACGCCGGTCCTCAACCGAGTTGGTACCAACCGGGGATCGCCGATACCTGGCAGTGGCAGCTCACCGGCACCCTGAACACCAGCTACGACGTCGATCTCTACGATGTCGATCTCTTTGAGACGTCTGACAGCGCGATCCAGGCGCTGCAGACCGCCGGACGCCATGTGATCTGCTACTTCTCCGCCGGATCCTCCGAGAACTGGCGTCCGGACTTCGGTGATTTTCTATCCGCCGATATGGGCAACAACCTCGATGGCTGGGCCGGCGAACGTTGGCTGGATATCCGCTCGACGAATGTGCAGGCGATCATGCTGGCCCGCTTGGACCTGGCGGCGCAAAAGGGATGTGACGGCGTGGAGCCGGACAACGTTGACGGCTACACGAACAACCCGGGCTTTCCCCTCACCGCCGCCGATCAGCTGACCTACAATCAGTTCCTCGCCGACTCGGCGCACGCCCAGGGGCTCTCGGTGGGATTGAAGAACGACCTGGACCAGGTGGCCTCCCTGGTGACGTACTTCGATTTTTCCGTAAACGAGGAGTGCCACAGCTACAATGAGTGCGACCTGTTGCAGCCCTTCCTCGACGCCGGAAAGCCCGTGTTCAACGCCGAGTACACCGACACCCAGAACCAAGCGGTGAATCTCGGCACCACTCTCTGTCCCACGGCCCTGTCCGAAAACCTACGTACCCTGATCCTCCCCTGGGATCTAGACGACTCCTACCGGGTAAGCTGCGACTAAGGGCCCGTGACCCAAGGACCGATGACCCAGGGCCCCTTGACCCAAGGACCTGTGCCCCACATAGGGAATAGACAATATCTTGACGGTTGGCGTTGGCGCGAGGATTGAATGCTCGTGACGAACCCTGTCAATGGAGTAACACCTATGCGTAATCCGAGGCCGTCCCTACTCATTCTGCTGCTTGCCGGGCTGGTCACCTCCGGCATTTTCGTCGCCGGCGGTGAGGCAGCTCCCGTCACCACCACTGCATCCGCCACCACCACTGCATCGGGCATCCGCGGTCACGGGTTTACGCACAAAATCAGTCCGGTGGTGCGGCTTTGGTTCCGCTCGCCGGCCTTCCGCCGTTTTCGGGGGCGCCGCCTGGCGGGTGGACCGGAGGCGGCGGTGCGCCTGGACCGCGTGGGAGTCACTGTGCGGCTGGTCCGGTCCGGTGATCTTCGCGCCCTGGTGAGCCTGGAGGGGCCGGACCTGCGCCTGACCCGGATCCACGGGCGGTTCGCCAGGCTGGGGCGTATCGTCAGCGTCCGGGTGACCGAGCCGGGGCTGGCGAAGCTGGCCGCGTCAGCGGCCGTGGTCCGGGTGGAGCTGGACATGCGCTCGCCCTGGGAGCCGCCCCTGGACGTCACAGCGGCGGAGATCCAGGCCGACGCCGTCTGGGCCACCTTCGACGCGGCGGGTCTGGCCATGACTGGCGAGGGCGTGGTCATCGCCGACATCGACTCGGGTATCGACGTGTTTCACCCGGCCTTTTTCCGGGCCGACGGTGGCTACTACGACTGGATGGATCTGAACGACAACGGAGCCTTCGACCCGGGCGTGGATCGCGTGGATCTCAACCGCAACGGACTGGGCGAGGCGGATGAGACCGTGGATTTCTTCGACGGAGTGGCCTACGATTTGGTGAATTTCCAGGGGATCCTCGGCACTGACGATGGCATCTACGACCTCGGATGGGACCACCTCTACGTGGACGCCAATGGCAATGGCCAGCGGGACTTCGGGCCCGTCGCGGGCTTCTCCGAGGCTGACAGCACCTACGGCGAGTTGCTGCTGGTGCCCGACGATGTCAACGACAACGGGGTGCTGGATCCCGGCGAGCGGCTGGTGGCGCTGGGGACCTCCAAGATCCGGTCGGTGTACAGCGGGGGCAATGAGTACGTGCGCGGTGTGAATCTCATCGGGACCGTAAACACGAACGAAGCCTACCACGGTACGGGGGTGAGCGGCATCCTGGTGGGCGGCAACCGCGGCTTCAACACGCTGGTGGGCATAGCCCCGGATGCGGAGCTGCTCATGGCCGACACCCACAACCTCTCTGATCCCTACGGCGACATGTCTCCGCTGCTCATCTGGGCGGTGCAGCAGGGTGCCGACGTCATGATCCACGAGTACGCGCCCTGGGCGGGGTACCACCTGGACGGCTCCTCGAACCACGAGGGCATCATGGACACCGCCGCCGTGGATTACGGGGCGGCTCAGGTGAACCCGGCGGGCAACCTCGGGGGCGCCATGAAGCACTGCCGGGTGGACATCGCCGCCCAGACGGAGCTGGTGCTGCCCGTGGTGATCCCCCCGGATCCGCAGCCCGGCGTGCAGGACTACAGCTACATGCAGATGTCCTACCTGTGGCGGGAGCCGGCCCGGGACCTGCATTTCACCCTCGTGACTCCGAACGACGCGACGGTGGTGCTGGGCGCTGACGGCACCGGAATGAATCCCATCGTCCTGGCCGACGGAACGACGAACGTCTACGGCTGGCGGGAGGACTCGGATCGTGGCACCGCCATGTTCGAGATCTGGGTCTACGGCCAGTCTGGACAGTCCTCGCGCCCCATCGCCAACGGCACCTGGCAGGTCATCCTCTCGGATCCGGACACCACGGATCCCATGGCGGCCCCCGTGGCCGTTTCCGGGTACGTCATGGACGACGTCACGAGCTGGAGCGTGGGCATCAACTTCCCGGAACACACCTCCGAGGAGCACCTGGTCTGCTTCCCCGCCACCGCCGACAGCGCCATCGGCGTGGCCGCCTATACCGGACACGCGGGCCCGCCGTACTCCTCCTCGAATGAGGATCAAGGAGAGGTGCGGCGCTACTCCGGTCGGGGTACGCGCATTGACGGCGTCTCCATCCTGGACGTGGCCGCGCCGGACAACCCCCTCACGCCCATAAATCGCATGGACTACGGTGGCGGGCTCATCGTCGGGCAGGGCAGCTTCCTCGTCTTCGGAGGCACCTCCGGCGCTGGGCCCCACGTGGCCGGGGCCGCCGCGCTGCTCAAACAGGCGAATCCGGACTGGACCGGGCTCCAGGTGCGGCAGGCCATTCGGGATGGCGCCCTGGTGGACGAGCAGGTGGTGGGCGACTCCACGCACGCTCGGGAGGACCTGTGGGGAGCGGGCAAGCTGCGACTGTACCAGTCGCTCTACGGACAGACTCCGGCCCCCAACAGCTCGCCCTCCGTCTCGATGGCGACGGTGTACGCCACCGTGGGCGAGCCCGTGGACCTGCATGCCCAGACCCAGGACGCCGAAGACGACGCGGACGCACTGCAGCTCCTGTGGGATGACGACTACGACGGCGTCTGGGATCACGGCCCCACGGTGGCCGAAGACCCCCGCACCGTGACTTTCGACGCCACGGGTACCAAGGTGCTCAAAGTTCAGGTACTGGACACGGGGGGGCTCACCGCCGAAGCCCTCGGCACGGTGGAGGTGCTCGCATCGCCCACCTGCAATGGTTCCCTGTGCCCCGACGGCGGATTGACCCCCGACGGCGGTTCCACCACCAACCCGTCCAACTCCGGCTGCGGTTGTCGCGCGGGCTCCGGGCCCGGCTCCGGCTCCGGCTCCGGCTCCGGGCCCGAGAATACTAACCGCTTGCCGCTACCGTTGCCGCTGCTGCTCGTCGGTCTGGCCTGGCTGGTACGCCACGCGCGGCGCCGCCGCCATCGTTGTTGACGCCGCCGTCGCCGTCGCTGTCGCTGCCGCTGCCGCGCCTGACCCCATCCTCTCGAGAAAGGTCCAGTATATGGAGATCTGGTTGTATGTGATCATCGGGACGGTGTCCGGCCTGGTCATGGGAACCGCCGGCGTGGGGGGCGGCGCCCTCGTGATTTTCCTGCTGCTGGAGGTCGCCCATTTCGACCAACGTTACGCCCAAGGCACCACCCTCCTGGTTGTGGCCGCTCCGGTGAGCCTGCTCGCAGCCTACCAATATCACCGTTCGGGGTTGGTGAACGTCCGCGCAGGATTGATCATCATGGCGAGCTTCCTAGTGGCGAGCTACCTGGGCTCCCTCCTGGCGGCACAGCTCCCCCGCGAGAGCCTCAAGTACGGCCTCGGAGTACTGATGGTCCTCATGGGCCTCCGCATACTCACGAGCTGATCCTCACCCGTTGCCCTTCGGAATGACAGGTGTAAAGGGCAGGGCGAAGGAGTAACGCGTTCACTCGAGCGTTGACGCCAACAGCCTCGGCGACAAGTGCCCTACCACGGGGGGCACGCGACACCCCTGTCGCGCAGGTTCAGGGGCATTCCAGCCGGGCGTACTTCAGGTCTTCGTTTGTGTAGTCGAGGTAGCTGATGTGGGGCCGTCCGGCGGCATCGAGCGCCAGCGAGATGTACCTGCCCGTCCACCCGGTGGTGTCGACGGCCTCGATCTGCCAGGTCGTCCCGTCGAAGTAGGCGTACTTCAGGTCTTCGTTTGTGTAGTCGAGGTAGCTGATGTGGGGCCGGCCGGCGGCATCGAGCGCAAGCGAGGTGAACAAGCCCACGTTCCCGGTGGTGTCGACGGCCTCGATCTGCCAGGTCGTCCCGTC
>JAOZUO010000042.1:0-45358 GCA_029938605.1 Deltaproteobacteria bacterium
CCTAGTCCCTAGTCGCTGGTCTTGGGGGTGCTACGACGCATTGTCGGCGCATCTTCTGAAGGCGACACCCCCTGACCCCTCTGCTATACTCTGCGGGCGAGCGGTCCGAAGACCCGCTTTCGAGGAGGCTGTATCGATGGGAAGACGGTATGACGAGCAGCGATTTCTGGGCATGCGGAAGGACAAGCTCTGGACTTTTCTGATCGTGGGTATCCTGTTGGTAGGCACATTTGTCGCGCTCAACTACACCATCGGCAACTACGAGTCGGCCAAGTCTGGAGTCGGCAAGTTCCTCAGCTTGCCGGGGTGGGTCTTCCCGATCATCATCGGCCTGTTGGGGTTGGTGATCTTCTGGTTGGGGTTGAAGATCGAGACCGACTGGCCCGAGGTCCTCGGCGCCGGATTGCTCGCCTTGGCCACCGGCGTGGGTGAGATCATGATCGGCTGGCAGAAGTTCGCTATAAATGGCATGACGATCGTTCCCATTGCCATTCCAATTGGAGTTTTTCTCCTGTTTATTGTGATTGGGATGTTGAGGTCCAGGTAATTGCCCGTTTTGATTGGGTATATTTCGCTGTATATTTGATGAGCAGTGATTACATGGTAAGATAGACAGCATTATTCTTCGTCTTTAAAGGGTTGCATTCCGGCGAAAGCGCAGCTACTATCCGGAACTGATCAGCATCAGTCACAACTTCTGTGGAGGAAAAAAATGAGCAAGAACACAAAGATCATTGCCATTGTTGGTTTGATTTTGACCATCGGTGCCGGGGCGTACATGCTGCTTTCCGGCGGAAGCACCATGGAAGCCGTCGGCTGCGGCACCTCGAAAGAATCGAAGGCCCGAAGGACATTTACCAAGGCCGACGTGGAGTGGATCGGCTGTAAGAAGTACGGCTACATTCCCACGCTCGAAGAGAAGAAGGTTGGCAAGAGCAGTTCGCAGTGGGTCGTGGTGGGCGGTAAGCGTCCCGAGCCCGCGGGCGGCAAAGCCAACATGAAGAAGGCCACCTGCGATTGTTTCGGCCTGTGGAAGACCAAGTGCGCCAGCACCGTCAAGGACAAAACGGGCAAGACCTTCAAGGCGCAAAACAATGCTTCCTGTGGTTCCATGGCGAAGGCGGCGGTCAAGAAGGGCTGTGGCGGCGATGACGACGGCGACGACGACGCTGACGAGTAGAGCCCTCTTCTAGAGCTCCTTCAGCTCCACGTCTTTTTCTCCAAACACATCTGCCGTAAACACCTCAAGCACCGTGTCCTTGTGTCGCCAGGCGTCCGTGGGCAGTCCGGCCTTGAGGCACAGGTGCTCTAGAAAGGTCTCCCGGTCCCAGCCGTGCTCCGTGGGCACCTGGGGCAGGAGCACCCCGTGGTGCATGCCCTGGGTGATACAGACGCCGTGCTTGCCTACCTCGATGGTCTCCGGATCATGGATGGGCTCACGTGGGGACAGGACCGAGATCTCGATGGAGAGCTGGTCCAGCTCCTCGGCCCCGACCGCATCGAATCGCGGATCCCGGCTCGCCGCGGACACGGCCATTTGCTGCACGCACTTGTGCAGTGGAGTGTCGGCGGAGAAGGTGCCGATGCAGCCTCGTAGGTGGTCCGCGGGCAGGGTCTTGAGCGTCACGAAGGAGCCGGCTAGCTGCTTCAGGGCCCTGCGGTGGGGCGATCCAGGCGGGATCCTGCCCGTAGCCAGATATTCGCGGAGGGTGGAGCGCACGATGGTCAGCAGCTCCTTGCGTTCGATGGGTTCGAGCTCGTCCATGGGGTGATTCACCTGTCTGGCGCCGGGCGCCGGCCTGTGCTGAAAAAACAATCAGTGCCCCAGCTTAGGGCTTTTCGGACTTCTTTTTGGGCGGAGGGGGCAGCGGGATCCTGGGCGCATTCCGAGGATCTATGACCCGCCCGATGAAGTCCGAAGGAGCTAGCGGATGGCGACCCTTGCCCCGCTTTGCATAGACCGACCAGTGCAGGTGGGGGCCGGTGGAGCGCCCTGTGGAGCCGATGAGCCCCACCGGGGAGCCCACGTCCACTTGCTGGCCGGGGAACACCAGGATTTCGTCCAGGTGTGCGTACAGGGTGATCAGGCGGCCCGGGTGACTCAAGGTCACGGTGTTCCCCGTGAGGGGCAGCGGGCCCGCCTGGGTCACCAGGCCCGGCCCGGCCGCCAGGACTGGCTCCCCCCGGGGAGCACGAAAGTCCACGCCCGAGTGGAAGAGCAGGCGGCGGACCACCGGGTGCTGGCGGACGCCATAGGGAGAGGTCACGTCGATGTTGTCCAGGGGCCAGCGGAACACGTAGGGGCGCTCTAGCTCGTCGGTGCCGGCCGCGAGCTTCTGGGCAATCTGCTTGAACTCTACCTTGGCCGCGGGCCGTAGCCGCAGCTCCACCGCGGTCTTGGGCGTAGGGCGCTCTTTCTTCGCTTTATCGCCACAGCCCACTGAGGCGAGAGCGACGCCCCACACAAGGATCAACCCCCTGTTCATGGCTCGCACCTCCCGGCGCCTGGACTCGGGGCCAGTAGCATCCCCCACGGGATCTGCACGGGCAACAGCCGCCCCGTGGCCAAGAGCTTCATGTGCTTCATGTGCTTCATGTGCGCGAGGTTCTGGGCGGTGACATCGGAGGACGTGGTGGGGGCCGAGACGATCCAGCGGCTGATCAGCCGGGCCGCCAGGCGTCGTTTTTTTCCCCGGGCCGCCAGGGCCGCCGCCAGCCGCGTCACGACCGACGAGTGGTCCTTCGTTGCGCCCACCAGCCTCTGGGCAAGACAGGCCAGGGCGGGGCCCAGACGACCCTGGTCAGCCAGGAGCAGCGCCCTGGCCATGGCCTCAGCCCCCGGAGCTCGTCGCGCAACCTGGTCCACATACCGCGCTGCGGTTTTCCACTGCTTGAGTCCCTGGGCCGCCAGCGCGGCCAGGGCGGGCCAACCGCCGTTCATTGGATCGCGGCGGGAGAGGACAGCGGCTCGCTTCATCACCTCGGCGAAGCGTCGTTTCCGAAGGAGGGCCGGCAGGTCGAGGCCGCGGTTGAGTGTCAGGTAGGGTCGGGCGGCCTCGGGCCCATGGGCGGCGAGCAGGGACGCGGCGATGGACTGCGAGATCCCGTTGCGCGCGTTTCCCGCGGGCCAGCGGAAAAGGAGCCAGGCTGCCGTACGCCGGGCTTCGGCGGTGCGCCCCGCTGCCCTCTGGTGTCGTATGGTGGCTAGGGCGAGGTCCAGGGGGCGCCCGCCGCTCCAGCCGAGCCCCTTCGAGGCGAGCACCGCCGCGCGATTCCATTGGCCCCGGGCGGCCATCCACTCCGAGACCGTCAGGTACGCCCGATCCGGCCGTCCGGTGGCCGAGGCCCAGTCCGTGAGGGCCAGGTCGGCCTTGTCGTAGCGGCCGGCGGCCACGGCGCCGAGAGTCACGAGCTTCAGCAGCGCCGGATCCGAGAAGTCCCGCTCGTACAGCTCGTCGGCGAGGCGTCCGGCGGTGCGATTGAGCCCCAGGCGAAAGAGCGATGGCACCACCGTCGGTAGTCGGCGAAAGCCCCCCGGATCCTGGTGGCGCAGTCGCCGCAGTCGCCGGTGTGCTCCCTGGTTGTCACCCCGCAGATGTGCGATGCGGGCCCTCCAGAGCCCAAAGCGGGTGGCAGTCTCCGTCTTTTTATTCGTCTTCGCCTCCGTCTTCGCCCTTTGGTCCGCCTCCGCGAGGCGTCCCTGTCCCACGAGTCGTAGGATCTGCTCCAGCCCAGACGGGGTGTCGACGGACGGAGTGCGGCTTCCCGCGGTCACGTGGGCCCAGGCCCGTCGTGCGAGGTTGCTGCCGTATCGCCGGGCCCAGCGCTGTCGCAGCGTTGGTTCCTTGGCCATACCCCACCTGGCGAGGATGCGACCCAGATCCTCAAGCCGAGCGATGATCCGGGCGTCGTGGCCGGGGCGGGCGAGGCCCAGGGCGGCCACGAAGTCCCGGCGGGCGACGAGCCGATCAATGAGGTGACGGCGGAAGCGGGGCTCGGCCTGAGCCAGGTTGACCATGAGCTCATATGCGGCGGAGTGGCCCCGCACCAGACGGGTTAGACGGATGACCTGGCATCGGAACCCGAAGCCTGGATGAGAACCGTCCCTGGGGTGGGACACCGCAGTCCCGACCCGGGATCGGGCCAGGGCGAGGTCCAGGGAACGTTGGGCTTCGGCGGTGAGCCCGGTGGCCCAGGCCTCAAAGCTGCGCTGCAGGAGCGTCGTGAAGCTGGAGGTTGCCGTGGGGGGGTGACGCAGCACCAGCCTTTGGCGGAGTCCGGCGGCGTGGCCCGCCATTCGCCCCAGAGCGAGGTTGGTCGGCAGCGCCTTTGCCGCCCGGCGGGCCAGGGTCACAGGTACGATGCCCTCGAGCGGACCGAGATCCAGGCTGGGGTCCGTACCGGCTGTGAGGAGCCCAATCGCCTTCACCAGCCAGGTGGAGTCTCCCGGGACCCAGTGCAGCTCGCGGCAGAGGCCGGCCCATCGCCGGAGAGCCCCGGTGGTGGTGGTGGCCCACTGTTGGAGCCGGCGGCAGCAGGGAGATTGGGGTCGGCGTCGGAGCCGGCAGGCCGCCACCAGGAGCTTGGGGGGCGCCACCTTTGCCAGGCGGGTGTCGAGTCCATGGACCAGCCGGACATGGGTCCCCAGGGTCGCGGCCTCCAGGGCGGCGAACAGGGTGTCGGGGTCACGTCCCCCGATTTCCAGATAGACGCGCGCGAGGCGTTGGGCCGGGCCCGGACCCCGCTGGCGTAGCCGGCGCAGGGCCAGGGCCACGGCCAGGGTCACCCGGGTCTCTCCCAGGGCTGCCCGACGCCACTGCAGGTCCTCGCCCTCGAGCACTGCGCGCCGCGCCAGATCCCGGTACACCTTTCGGGCAGCGGCGGCGTCATCGGCTTTCAGATTCTGGTCGGCCCGTTGCAGCATCAGCCGGTCTCGCAGCTCCCCGAAGGCCGATCGCTGTGTGGCTGGGGGTGGGGCCAGACGGTCCGCTCGGGCCAGGGAGCGTAGGGCGGCGTTGGGGGCCCCCACCTTCGTCAGGTTCCGTGCTCGAAGCCGGAGGCCCTGCGCCAGCTCGTCGTACAGGTCCCGGTTCAGGCGGCCCAGTCCTTCGGTGGCCTCCAGGGCGAGCAGAACCCGGTGCGGCTGCCCGGCCTGGTGGGCGGCACGGCGGAGCGTGCGCCAGGTGGAGCGATCCCGGGGCTTGCGTCGTACCCGCGCTTCGGCGTCCGCCAGCGCTCGCTCGGCCGTACCCTCTTCATCGGTGGCCGGACCCTGTCGGGCGCGGGGACCCACATTGGGTCGAGGGCCACCGGGGCAGCTCGTCGTCAAGGCGGGCGTGAGCACGAGCACGAGTACGGGCCATGGCCATGGCGCTGGGAGGCGCGTAGTCATTTCACTTGCACTTGGGCGAGTCGCTCTGTTGGAGCGCCCGCAGGGCCTTTTGGGTCAGGGCGCGATACTTGGCGGCGATGACCGGGTCCCAGTCCACGGTGGCTGGAGCGCAGAGTACCTTGTGGTAGTGACGCGCTGCCTTGGCGTTCTCCTCGTCCTTGGCGTAGGCCTGGGCCAGGAAGTAGTGGTTCAGCGGAAAGTTCGGAGCCAGCTTCACGGCCCGCTCCAACAGCGTGGTGCCCTTCTCGATGTCGCCGTTGAAGGGCGAGGTGGCCGGCACGCTGGCCAGCAACGAGCCCAGTATCCGCAGCGGTCCGGCGTGATGGAACCTGGGGTTCAGGGCGAGGGCCCGCCGGCAGGCGGCGCGGATCTTGGAAACACCGGTGATGGCGCTGGCCCGATAGGCGTCCACCCGCAGCCCCAGGAGGGCCGCGTGGAAATAGTGGAACGCCACCAACTTTGGGAAGCTCAGCCGGCCCGCGCGGGTAAACCGCAGCCCCATCTCGGCGCACTTGAACTGCTCGGGACCGCTTCGGGCACGCTCCCCCAGGCGTCGGCAGACCTGGGCTCCCAGGAGCAGCACCTCTTTGTTTTTCGGGTCGAGGGAGCGGGCCTTCTCCAGGGCCACCAGGGCGTCTTCGCAGTACAGTCGATGAAATCCGCCCGTGCGCCCCAGGGCGAGCCGTTTCTTGGCGAAGGCCAGGAGCTTTGGCACGTTCCGCGGGAGACTACCGGGCTTGACGGTTCCGGGATCGAAGGGCGGGATTTTTGGAGGGCAGCCCGTACCAGACACCGAAAGCGCCATCAGTCCGGCCACCATCGCCGCGCGCAATAATCCTGTATAGACCATCGTTACCATAGGAATTGTTGATTTACCTTTGACTTTTCCTTGGACGTCAGGGTATTGGACCTTTTTTCATCGTCAAAAGAGGTATGCCATGAAATGTTGGGTGAATCATCTTCTATTGGTTGGGCTCTGCGGGATCATCTCCATGGCTGGGTGTAGTGAGAACAGTGGTGATGACCAGCATAATACCATCTCCATCGCCATTACGTCTCCCGAGACCCAGACCTATGTGAATGGGATGGTGGTGGTCACCGTGGCGGTCACCGGGGAGGTGAGCCGCGTGGAGCTGCTGGTCAACGATCAGGTGGTGGGGGAGAGTACGGTGGCGCCCTTCAACCTCAACTGGGATGTGAGCTCCGCCGACGAGGCGCTCTATCGACTGCGGGTCGTGGCCCATGGAGTGGGGGACGCGGAGCAGACTTCCGCCGAGCACCAGGTCCTGGTGGACCGCACGTCGCCTTCGTTGGACATCGCCGATCTGGGCTTGCCGTATATCTTCTCGGGGGTCGAGACCATTGAGGTGGTGGGTTCTGACGAGAATGAGCTCACCGAGCTGCGCCTGTTCATCGACGGCGTGGAGCAGACCGATTGCACGGCGGCTGGTTGCCAGGTCTCCTGGGACACCCTGACCGTGGCTGACGGCCCGGCGGAGCTCGTAGCGGAGGCCGTGGACGCCGCCGGAAACGTCACCACCCTGGTGCGGCCCGTGGCCGTGGTGAACGACGGTACCATTGTGGACTTTAGCGACGGTTCCGGCACCGGTCTCTACTCCATCCCGACCGACTGGGCTCTGCTGGATCTGCACCAGAAGTTCCACATCGACATGCCCACCGGCGTCACCGAGATCATGGCCATCGGCCAGTGGTACGACGTCACCTGGCAGATGGAGACGGATCTGGGCATTGGCTTTTGCCCCGACAGCGGCGTGACCTATATTGAGCAGTACGACGAAGGTGGTCAGGTGGTGCTGAACTACACCGCCGCGGACCACAGCGTTGCGGAGTTTGCCGAGGAGCAGTGGTTCATCCACATTGGCACCGGCCCGGACTTCGACATGGACGGCCACATCGACGACGGCACCTACTTCGCTCTCACCTTCGTGATCTACTAGATTTCCTACGCCTGTCGGGGGTGGATGGACACCCAGACCTGGGGGCCGTCAACTTTCACCTCGTGGAAACGCAGAGGCGCCCCGTTTTCCGGCTCCACACATTCGCCCGTCTGCAAGTCGTACCGCCAACCGTGCCTTGGACAGGTGACTATGCCTTGGGTCA
This sequence comes from Deltaproteobacteria bacterium, assembly GCA_029938605.1. Taxonomy (GTDB): domain Bacteria; phylum Myxococcota_A; class Polyangia; order HGW-17; family JAJRWW01; genus JAJRWW01. The sequence goes on from JAOZUO010000042.1 coordinate 7,514, forward strand.
CCCGACCCTTGGACAAGTCCGCGCCCTGGTGTTTGCACGACATCTGCAGGGCGTAGATCTCCTCCCCTCGTAGAAAGATCCCGACCTTCTTGCCCAGGAGCGAAACAACGACTGGGCTTCCATCCGTCGGTATCCCATCCCTCAAACAGGCTTTGATGTAGTTTCCATCAGTCATAGGGTTTGGGGTGCTTTGGGGAAAAAGATACCGAACAGTTGTGAGGGGCCGTCGTCTAGGAGGGTGGTCTTGGCAAATTCCCAGAGCACCCGGCTGAAGTCGAGTCGCTGATGGCTTGAGAAGATCTTTTGGAGCGTTGCCCCCGAGAGCCCGTGGGACAGGGCACCCCAACTGTGCTCGACGCTGACGGCGATCCGCACCATCTCGGCTTGCGGCCCCATGCCACTGACCCTACGCAGAGAGTGGCTGTACAGCATCACCTCGTCAAACACCTTCAGGTCCGAACCCTGCACTCCCCAGCGCTGAACATGGGGCCTGGCAAAGTCCAGACCCCGTTTCAGATAGTTGGGCTGGCTGTGGCTCTTCACACAGAGGCCGATGTCGTGCAGGTAGGCGGCGCAGCGTACCAGGTCCTCGTCCATCTCCACGTCCTGGTGGGTACCCAGGGCCAACGCCAGCTCCGCCAAGCGGATGCAGTGGTTTTCGAGGGCGGCGCCGTAGGGGCTTTCGGCCCTGAGCAGCTCGAGCCCCAGGGTCTCGAGCATCGACGCTCCATCTGTTGGTGTCTGACGCATGTCGGGTGCTACCATAGCACCCGTTTAGATTTTGCGGTAAACGGGGGGGGGATTACAGGGAACCCGAAGAGGTTCCCGGAGGTGAGAGATGCTATTTCGCTTCGACGGTCGAGAACCCCAGATTCAAAAGACGGCGTACGTGAGCGAGACGGCGCAGGTGATCGGGGATGTGGTGATCGGGGAGCGTTGCTACATCGGACACGGCGCGATTCTCCGAGGGGACTACGGACGGATCGTGATCGGGGACGGCAGCGCCATCGAGGAGGGGGTCATCATCCACGCGCCGCCCGACAGCGTAAACGACATCGGCAAGAAAGTGACTGTGGGCCATGGAGCGATCCTCCACGGCAGCCGGATCGGCGATGGGGCGGTGATCGGTATGGGAGCTGTGCTCAGCATCCTCTCCGAGGTGGGCGAGGGCGCCATCGTGGCGGAGGGGGGCATCGTCCGGTTCAACCAGTCGGTGCCCCCGGACAAGGTGGTGGGCGGTAACCCCGCCGAGATCCTTCGCGACGTACGCGACAGCGATCGGCTACTTTGGGACTACGGAAAGCAGCTCTACATCGACCTTGCCGCAAAGTACCTGGACATCGGCATGGAGCGCATCGATCCCGATCCTTTGGAGTAGAGAGGTCCGATGGATTTTTCAGGAGTTCCTGGGCGGGGGCGGGTCCCCGACGGCGCGCGGGTCCCCGACGGCGCGTTGGTACTCTTCGACCGTGCGGTGACGGACGATTTCGCCGGTGGTGAGGTAGATCACGTCTTCGGCGATGTTGGTGGCGTGGTCGGCGATGCGTTCGAGGAGGCGCGAGATCCCGAGCAGAAGAATCCAGCGGTCGGCGAGACTGGTGTCGGCACCCAGACCGGCGATGACGGTCTTGTACATCTGGTGGTTAATGGCGTCCACCTCGTCGTCCGCGTCGCAAACTTCGTAGGCCAGGGCGGTGTCCAGGTTCACCAGGGCGTCGAGGGACGAGCGCAACATCCACTGGGACTTGGCGGCCATGCCCGGGAAGTCGAAGGGGACCTCGCAGTGAGGCAATGTCGAGAGCATGGCCGCTCGCTGGGCGATGTTCACCGCGAGATCGCCGATGCGCTCGAGGTCGTTGTTGATCTTAAGCACGGCCACGATGAAGCGCAGATCCACGGCCACGGGTTGGTACAGGGCTAATATCTTGAGCACCTCCTCCTCGAGGTCCACCTCCGCCTGATCGATCTCCTTGTCGAGATCCCCGACCCGTTGGGCGGTCTCGGCGTCGCGCTCTACCACGCAGCCCACTGCCAGCCGCACCATGTTCTCCACCTCGGCCGAGATGGACAGGATCTTCCGCTTGAGCTTCTCGATCTCCCGTGAAAGTCGCCGTCGCTGGTGCATGGTGTCTCTCCTAGCCAAAGCGGCCGGTGATGTAGTCTTCGGTCTGCTGCTTTGTGGGCTTGGTGAAGATCTGATTGGTCTGGCCGAACTCCACGATGTGGCCTTCGTAGAAGAAAGCCGTGTAGTCGGAGATGCGGGCGGCCTGCTGCATGTTGTGGGTCACGATGACGATGGTGTAGCACTGCTTCAATGTCTCGATGAGCTCTTCGATGCGCGCTGTGGCCAAGGGGTCCACCGCCGAGGTGGGCTCGTCCATGAGCAGCACCTCCGGCTCCACGGCCACGGCCCGGGCGATACAGAGCCGTTGCTGTTGTCCGCCCGAAAGGGCCGTGCCGGGTTGGTCCAGCTTGTCGCACACCTCGTCCCACAGAGCCGCCTGACGGAGCCCCTCCTCCACCCGGGCGTGGAGCTCGTCGGAGGTGGGACGGTAGTGGAGGCGGATGCCATAGGCGACGTTGTCAAAGACGCTCATGGGAAAGGGGGTGGGTTTTTGGAAGATCATGCCCACCCGGCGGCGGAGCTCGATGACGTCCACGCCGGCGTCGAGGATGTTCTGGCCGTCTAAGAGCACCTCGCCGGCGGCGTGCTGGTCCCGGTACAGCTCGAAGATGCGGTTGTAGACCCGGATATGGGTGGATTTGCCGCAGCCCGAGGGACCGATGATGGCCGTCACCCGCCGGGCTGCAATGTCCAGGTCGTTTCCGTGCAAGGCCTGGTGCTTGCCATAGTGGAAGGTGAGGTTTTTCACCTGCAACTTGAGGTCCGAAGTGGCGGGCCCCGGCTCAGGCGTAGGCGTGGATGTAGGCGTGGGCGTAGGTGTTGGCACCGGCGTGGGCGTAGGCACCAGCGAGGAATCGACGTTCAAGACCATGTCCTGTTCTCCTTGAAAGCCAGGCGGGATAGCAGGGTTAATACAAGGACCGCCACCGTGATGATCAGCGATGCCCCCCAGGCCAGAGTCTGCCAGTCCTGGTAGGGGGACATGGCGTAGTTGAAGATCGTCACCGTCAGGTTGGCCGTGGGCTCATTGAGAGAGGACACCGTATAGGGGCTGTTCAGGGCGGTAAACAGCAGCGGGGCCGTCTCACCGCTCACCCGGGCCACCGCTAGGACGACGCCCGTAATGAGTCCCGCCCGGGCCGCCCGGAAGATCACCCCGAAGGTGGCGCGCCACCGGGGAGCCCCCAGGGCCAGGGCGGACTCCCGCAGGGAGTCGGGAACCATACGCAGCATGTCTTCGGAGGTGCGCGCCACCACGGGCAGCATGATGATGGCCAGCGACACCCCCCCCGCCCAGCCCGAGAAGTGTCCGGTGGGCAGGACGATGATGGTGTAGACGAACAGGCCGACGATGATGGAGGGCACCCCCATGAGCACGTTGCTGCCGAAGCGTACGGCGTCTCCCAGCCGCGAGTGTCGTCCGAGCTCCGCCAGGTAGACCCCGGCCAGCAGGCCCAGTGGGATGCCCAGGGCGGCGGCGACGCCGGTGATGTACACGGTGCCCCAAAGGGCAGAGGAGAGACCGCCGCCCCCGACCCCCGGAGGGGTGGGCAGCTCGGTGAAGAAGGCCCAGTTGATGGCGGCGGCCCCGCGGCTGATCACGGTGTAGAGGATCCAGGTCAGGGCTCCGATGCCCAGAAGCGCGGCGCCCATGGCGGTGGCGGTCACCGCGGAGTTGAGGAGGCGGCGACGACCGGTGCTGCGGCGTTTCACGTCGACACCGCCATCTTCTTCTTAAGGCGCCGAAGCCAGAGGTGCGCACCGATCTGCAGCAGGAAGGTGATGCCGAAGAGCACCAGCCCGAGCTCCACCAGGGCGCTCCGGTACAAGGGCTCGGATGCCTCGGTGAACTCGTTGGCCAGGGTGGAGGCGATGGAGTTGCCGGGCGAGAACAGCGAGGCGGAGATGTGGTGCTTGTTGCCGATGACGAAGGTCACCGCCATGGTCTCGCCGATGGCTCGTCCCAGGCCCAGGAACACCGCGCCGGCCAGGCCGTGGATGCCGTAGGGGACGGTGACCTGTCGGGTCACCTCCCAGGTGGTGGCGCCCATGCCGTAGGCCGACTCCTTGACCACGTCCGGGACCATGCGGAACACGTCGCGCATGACGGCGGTGATGAAGGGCAGGATCATCAGTGCGATGATGAGGCCCGCAGTGCCCATGCCGATGCCCATGGGGGGCCCGCGAAATAGCGGCAGGGAGCCCAGGGTTCGGCCCAGGGCGGGTTGTACATATTCCGACATCACCGGTGCCAGGACGAACAGGCCCCACATGCCGTAGATGATGGACGGGATGGCCGCCAGCAGCTCAATGGCCTGGCCCACGACCTTGGAGATCCAGGGTGGCGCCAGCTCCACCAGGAACAGGGCGATCACCAGCGACAGGGGTACGGCGATGGCCAGGGCGATGGCTGTGGAGACCAGGGTCCCAAAGATGGAGCTGGCCGCGCCGAATTCGCCCTTGGCGGGGTTCCAACGAGTGGAGGTGAGAAAGTCCAGGCCGAAGCGGTGCAGCGACAGGGAGGAGTGGCGGACCAACTCGACGAAGATGGCCCCGATGATGAGCAGCACCAGGGCCGCGCTGATCGCGGTGACCCACCGGAAGATCCGGTCGCCAAGAGACGTGGCGCTCGGGGAGGCGGCCGGCATGTCCAGGTCTACTTCCACACGGGCCGGCCCGCCGCACGGAGCGAGGAGCGCCAGCGGTCCTGCACCAGCTTCACCACCGGCTTGGGCAGGGGTACGTAGTGCAGCTTCTTGGCGGTGTCGGCGCCGTAGCGGTAGCACCAATCAAAGAAATTCAGCATGGCCCTGGCCTTGGTCGCATCGGCCTGTTTTTTGTGTAGCAGGATGAAGGTGGCGCCGGTGATGGGCCAGGTTCGATCGCCGGGCTGGTTGGTCAGCACCATGTAGAAGCCCGGAGCGTGGGCCCAATCGGCGTGGACCGCCGCGGCGCCGAAGGTCTCGATGGTGGGCGCCACGAACTTGCCGGCCCGGTTTTGCAGCAGCACGTGGGGGATCTTGTTGCCCAGGGCATAGGCGTACTCCACGTAGCCGATGGCCCCCGACAGCCGCTTCACGTAGGCGGCCACGCCCTCGTTGCCCTTGCCCCCCACACCGGTGGGCCAGGCCACGGCCTTGCCCGTCCCGACCTCATTTTTCCAGGCGGCCGAGACCTTGCTGAGGTAGTTGGTGAAGATCCAAGTGGTCCCAGAGCCGTCGGCCCGGTGCACCACGTGGATGGGTTTGGCCGGCAGGTTCAGGCCGGGGTTCAGACCGGTGATGACGGCGTCGTTCCACTTTTTGATTTTGCCCCTGAAGATGTCGGCGAGGGCAGTGGCGCTCAGCTTGACCTGGCCCGCGCCCACGCCGGGGACGTGGATCACCGGTACCACGCCGCCGATGACCATGGGAAACTGGAGGAGCCCGGCCGCGCCGAGCTCTTTGGCCCTAAGCGGCGCGTCCGAGGCGCCGAAGTCCACGGTCTTGGCCTTGATCTGCGCGATGCCGCCCCCCGAGCCGATGGACTGGTAGTTGACGCGCACGCCCTTGAGCTTGTGGTAGCGGTGCGCCCATTGGGCGTAGACAGGGTAGGGGAAGGAGGCGCCCGCGCCGTTGATCCGGCCCCGGGATCCACCCTTGCCGCAGGCGGTGAAAAGCGACGTCGTTCCGACGACCATGAGCAGAGTCACTGTGCCGAGAGCTTTGCCGAAGAGCATCGATGACCTCCTTTATGGTGGCATAGGTACCGGTGCCCGGTTACGGCTGGATTACGGCTTTGTTAGGAAAAGGTGAGTGTGAGCGTGAGCGTGAGCGGGTTCTACTGGAGCTTGACCTGGACCGTGAGGGTCACGGCCCACTGATCCTGGCGGGCGTTGGCGATGGCGCCGTCGTCGAACATCAGGTACTCGAAGTCCAGCATCAGGAAGTTCTTGTGTTCCCCCCAGAAGTGGAAGGCGTAGGCGGCGATGATCCGGTGGTAGGGGATGTCCACTTCGTCGAAGGGTCCGTCCCAGTAGTCGTAGCGCCCCCAGAGGCTGGACTTGATCCAGGGCAGGCGCAACTCGAGGAAGCCCGAGGCGCCTTTGTAGTTTCTGGCCTCGCCCACGGCATTCAGCCAGCCGTCCCGGTCGCCCTGCTGCGTGCCCCGGCCAGAGGCGGCCTGGGCCGTGGCCACGAGGTGCTGATGCTCGAAGCTGACCATGAAGATGTTCTCTTGCCAGGCCGGGTAGGCGAAGGTCGGATCCCCGGGATTGACGGGTTCGAGCCGCGTGTTGCCCTTGCCCCAGATGAAGAAGTAGGAGATCTGGATGTTCGGGAAGAGGGGACCCAGGGGACGTAGGCTGATCCGCCCCTCTATGTTCTTCCACTTGTTCTCTTCCAGGGCGTGGTAGCCGCCGCCGTTGTACACGCCCAAAGCGGCGCTGCCCCAGGTGCCGGGGTACTTCTTGTTGACCTTTTTCTGGTAGGCCTTGGGCAGCTTGCGGCCCAGGAGTACCCCCACCGTGAGACCGAGGTCCGCCGAGTTGTGGATCTTGTTCCGCTCGATGAACATGGTTCCCTGGGCGCGGTAGTAGTTGATGTGCTCCTCGTAGTCGAGCCAGGGGATATGGACGATGCCGAGCTCCACGAAGGGCTCGGTGAACACGCGGGTCTCCACGGGAAGCTTGAACTTGGCGTAAAGGTACTTGATTCGCACCTTCCAGTCTCCGTGGTCGTCCTGGTGGGTGTCCATAGTGATCCGCGTTTCGAACCATTTGGTGGGCTTGAACTTCAGAGTCAGGTAGCCGCGTCCGATGAAGAACTTGTTGGAGGTGGACGCATCGGTGGTGTCGCCTTCGAGGGTGCCCCCATAGCGGTACTGCAGGTACCAGACCGTGGAGGGCTCGAAAAAGCTCAGAAAGCGCGCGGCTTTCTTAACGATCTCGCTCTGGTTGTCGGTCTTTGGCACCGGAGCGGTCTTTGGCACCGGAGCAGTCGCTGGCGTCTGGGCCTGCGCGGCGGAGGCTCCGGTGAGCAGAAGCAATGTCGCGATGGTGATGGACGTCTGGAGAGTTGCTGATTTCACGGCGCTGCCCTCTCAATCCGAAATTGTGTGAGTCTGTATTTTGCCGGATTGTATTAGCGAATCGTTAGCCGTTGGCAAAAAGAAGATGAATTAATCGACCCGGGGGAGGTGGATGCGCACTGTGGTTCCCTTTTTTGGGGCGGACTCGAGGGTGACGCTCCCCTGGTGCAGGTGGACAATATGCTTGACCAGAGCCAGCCCAAGACCCGTACCGCCCTGTTTTCGGCTACGCGCTTTGTCTACGCGGTAGAACCGTTCGAACACCCGGGATTGATCCTGCTTGGGGATGCCGCAGCCCTTATCCTGGACGGTGATGACCGCTCCGGGACCACCCTCCGCTTTGGCCTCCTCTTTTGAGACCGACAGGCGCACAGTGCCGCCTTCGTCACTGTACCCGATGGCGTTGTCGCACAGGTTCACCACGGCCTGCTCGAGCAGGGGCGAGTTGACGGCGAGGACCAAGTCGAGGTTACCGCCCACCGTGACGTGGACTCCGCGCTCGGCGGCGGTGTGCTCGCAGAGCTGGGCGGCGGCGGTCAGGATGTCCCCCAGGCGCCCGGGCCGGCGCTCCAGGTCGCCCGGGGAGGGGCGCTCGAGCCGAGACAGGGCCAGCAGATCTTCGATGATGGCGTTGAGCCGATGGGCATGGCGAGCGATGATGTCCAGGAAGCGACCGGCATTTTTAGTATCTGTCAGGGCGCCGTCCCGCAGGGTCTCCACGAAGCCACTGATGGCGGTGATGGGGGTCTTGAGCTCGTGGGAGACGTTGGCCACGAACTCCGAGCGCATGGACTCCAGTCTTTTCAGGTGGGTCAGATCGTGGAGCACCACCAGGGCGCCTACCTGCTCGTCCTCGGGGCCGTGCAGGGCGGCTCCCACGGCGCTCAGGTAGTGGTCTGAATCCCGATGCAGCAGGATCTCGGCCTCCTGGGGCTCGTGGCTGTGGAGGATGCGTGCCAGGAGCCGGTGCAGCTCGGCGTTTCGGAGCACCTCCTCCATGGGGCGTCCGGCGGTGGATCCTTCGTCCAGATCGAGCAGGGTCTGGGCGGCGTGGTTGAATCGCAGGAGCCGTCCGGCGGCGTCCACCACCAGCACCGCCTCGCTCATGCTCGACAGCACTGCCTCGAGCTCGTTGCGTTGTTGGGTGACGGTGCGGATGCGGTCGTCGAGCTGGGCCGCCATCTCGTTCATGGCCATGGCCAGGTCGGCGGTCTCCTCGGTGCGGGGTACCGCCAGGCGGTAGCGCAGATCCCCGGAGGCGAAGCGAATCGCGCCAGCCTGCATCTGCTGTAGTGGGAGGTTGAGCCGGTGGGCGAAAAATAGCGACAGCCCGCCGGCCATGAGCGCGATGATCAGCCCGCCCAGGGCCAGGCGCCGGTAGATCCTGCCCATGGTCCCCGAGATGGTCCGTACGGGAGTGGCGGCCCGGACAATGGCGACCACCTTCCCTCGCCGTTGCAGGGGCACCGCCAGGTACATCATCTCTTGGTCCAGGGTGGTGGAGTGGCGCGTGGAGGTGCCCTCCCGGTTGGTCAGGGCGGCCTTGATCTCCGGTCGATCTCCGTGGTCGTCCATGGTGGCGGGGTCCTTGAGCGTGTCCCCCACCACCTGTCCAGAGGGGAGCACCACGGTGAAGCGGGTGTTTGTCCGGCGTCCCAAATCGCGACAGTGGGCCTGGAGCCTTGCCGGAGGCACGAGGCCGTCGGGCCCCTTGAGCAGGGCTGCCATGAGGTCGGCCTGGACCCGAAGATTCCGGGCGGTCTCCCGTCTGAGCGTGGACCGGACCTCCCCCGAGGCGTAGATCGCCACTGCCGCCAGGGACAGCAGCAGGATGAGAAGATACGGGGGAAACAGCCGCCAGAGCAGCTTCCGACGGGGATGGGTCATTGCGCTCCTTCGGGGGGAGGAGATGGCTACTCCGAAATACGGTAACCCACTCCCCGGACGGTTTCAATGAGGGCTCCCGCGTCGCCCAGCTTCTTGCGTAACCCGACGATCTGTACGTCCACGCTGCGCTCGGTGACCGGGTAGTCTTCGCCCTTGATGGCGTTTATGATCTGGTTTCTGGAAAAGACCCAGCCCGGGCGTCGACACAAAAAGTGGAGGATGGCGAACTGCGAGGCCGTGAGCACCACTACCGTTTCGTTCACCAGGGTCTGGTGGCGGGCGGGCAGGATGCGAAGCGAGTGCAGCTTCAGCTCCTCGTCGGGTGCAGGTACGGTTTCCGCATGACGGCGCAGCACGGCTTTGATCCGGGCGATGACCACCCGGGGGCTGAAGGGCTTGGTGACGTAGTCGTCGGCGCCCAGATCGAGGCCTGCTACCACGTCCGCGTCCTCCCCCTTGGCCGTTACCATCACCACGGGGATGTGCTGGGTGGAGACATCGCTCTTGAGAACACGACAGCAGTCCAGTCCACCGAGGCCCGGGAGCATGAGGTCGAGCAAGATGAGGTCCGGCGGTGTGGTGCGCGCGGACTCCAGGGCCGTCTCCCCGCTGCCGACGCAGGTAACTCCGTAGCCCTCTTTGTGCAGGTTGTACCGCAGCAGCTCTTGGATGTCGGGTTCATCGTCCACGACAAGGATATGGTGAGACATGAGATCTTCCCGGGTTAGGGCTGTTTTGCACATTTCTCTAGTAAACCATTGTTAGGCTAGTGTTAAGAACCATGAATAACTTGTGCCATTTGCAGGCTAAGAACGGGCTGAAAGTCACGGGATCCGAAAGGGGATCTCCGCCCTTGACTGCGGCCCCCTGAATGTCGCAAAATCAGTCGGTATTTCCTATGATTACGTTTCGGCGACTGTACACCGCGCGTATGGCAAAGCGCTGACACATTTGGGGGCGAGATGAAAGACCGAGACTCTGATCAGCAGAAACCTGGATCCGAGGAGCATCAGGAGGGGGCAGAGCCCGGAACGTGGGATCCCACGAATTCGGACTCCCCGTTCGATGACGATGTCGTGCCTTTGCACACCGGCGAGGTGGAGATCCTCGACGAGGAATTCCTCGACGAGTCCTTCGATGACCAGGGGGGCGACGGCATTGCCGACATGGAGGCGGAGACCGGTGTACACGCCGTGGAAGAACCTGGCGGCGGTGAGGAGTACGTCGAGGAGGAGCAGGTCTTCTCTGAGGAATCGTTCGAATATGACGACGACGCCTCCGCCGACGGAGAGTCCGACGTGTTCGAGGAAGAGGTAGTGGACGACGATGCCGTATACGGAGAGGAGGTCGACGGGGCCTTCGATGCGCTTTCGGAGGATCTGGGTGAGGACCTGTCGGCGGAGGAGCCGATGGAGGTGGTGAGCGAGGAGGTGGTGAGCGAGGAGATGGTGAGTGAGGAGTACTCCGAGGAGTTCGTTGACGAGGGCTTCGAGGAGGAGATTTCCGCCGAGGGCTTCGAGGAGGACGTCTCCGAGGAGATGGCGGCCGTCGGCGACGACTTTGAAGAGGACATCTACGAGGAGCCCGGGCAGGAGACCTGGCGCACCCGGCAGTCCCTGTTCAAAGAGCAGTCCCAGAAGCTGGGCCTCGGGCGTAAGTGGACCGATCTGGCGGAGCTGAGTCGCCAGGCCTTGAACGAGTCCAGCTGGGCGCGCAAGGGCGCCAACCGGATTACGTTGCTGCTGGACCTGGGCCGCCTGTATCGCGATCGACTCGGAGATCCGAGCGCCGCTGAAGAGGTCTTCGCCCTGCTGGCAGACGAGGATCCGACCCATTCGGAGGCCCTGACCTTCCTGGCGGAGCAGTACCGGGAGACCGGCAACTGGAACCGCCTTCATCGGCTCTACATGGACGCGGTGGCGCCCACCTGGGACCCCAATGAGCGGTTGGAGCGTACCCGACAAGCCGCCAGTATCGCCCTGGACAAGCTCGACCAACCCGACAAGGCCATCGAAGCCTGGGAGCAACTCTGGAATCTCAAGGACGCGCGTCAAGAGGCCGAGCGAGAGCTTTTGCACCTCTACCGCAGCCGGGCCCACTGGCAGCGTCTCGCCGATTTCCTCGTGGCCAAGGCCGAGGGGTTGGAGGAGGGCCAGCAGCGGCTCTCTTTGCGTGAGGTGGCGGAGATCTATCTGTCGGGTGTGGAGGATCGACCCAAGGCCCTGGAGATGCTCAAGCAGATTCTCGAGCGTCGCCCCGGGGATCCGGTGACACTGCTCACCATGGCCGCGGTCTATAGCCAAGAGGCTCAGTGGGAGGCCCTCGCCGGGCTGTCCGACCAGCGACTCGAGGGCGTATCCGCTGAAGTCAATCTGGAGTTCGTGAGTCTCATCGCCGACGCCTTCTGGAAGGCCGGCGAGTATGAATCGGCCTATGATCTATACCGAAAAGTCCTCGCCGAGAGTCTTGACGACTCCCGGGCCGTCAAGGCCGTACAGGAGTACCTGAGCCAGACGGATCAGCACGACGCGCTGCTGGAGTTCCTCGAGTCCCGGGTGGCTCGGGCTAAGGAGGGGGACGACCAACTGGAGATTCTCAGCCGCATGGCGATTATCGCCCAGACCAACCTGGGCAGCCCCACCAAGGCCTCGGAGCTTTGGGAGCGGTGCGTGGCCCTGCGTCCCGAGACTGCGGAGTACCACGAGGCGTTGGCCAGCTTATACGACTCCTTGGCGGACAACGTTGGCGTTGCCCGGGCCTTGGAGGGACAGCTTATCACCCGGCGGGATCCCACCGGGCGCATCGAGCTGTTGCGCATGCTCGGCGAGCACTATGCCGACAAGATGCAGGACGATGACCAGGCCGAGCGCTGCTGGAGCGAGGTGCTGGCCCTGAGCCCCGAGGACTACGGGGCGCGGCAGCAGCTGCTGTCCATCTCCCGGCGACGTGGCGATTTCGAAGGGCTCAACAAGGCCCTCGAGCGCGAGATGGCCTTGACCCGAGACGCCGACTGGCGCCTGGAGTTGGCGCGGCAGTCCGCTCAGAATCTCGACGAAAACTTTGATGACAAGGCGCGATCCATCGCCGCCTGGCAGCGGGTGCTGGATCTGGCCCCCACCGATGGCGAGGGACTCACGGCCCTGGAGAAGCATCACCGGGCGGCGGGCGCCACGGCGGAGATGGTGTTCACCCTGTCGAGGCAGATCGACGCCGCCGTGGAGCTGGTGGATCGGTCGACCCTGATTCACTCCATGACCAGCCTCCGGGAGGAGGACGGTAAGCAGCGGGCGGCAGCGGCCTCGGAGGAGTGGGCCCTGCGGCTGGATCCCCGGGACGCGGCCGCTTTGGCCAAGTTGGGCAAGCACTACAAGGATGCCGAGCAGACCGATAAGTACCTCGGCGCGCTGGAGCACGGCACCACGTCTTCAGACGATGTGGAGATCCGCGCCGCGCTGTTCGCCGAGGCGGCGGACCAGGCGCTCCCCGAGGACCGTGCAGGCAAGCTGTTTTGGTTGCGGCGTATCCTGGGCCTCAAGGGCGGCTCCCTGGAGGTGTTACAGCCTCTGCGGGACACGGCGGACGCTGCCAAGCTGTGGCCGGCCCTGGCCGATATTTATGGCCGGCTGTCGGTTACGGCCAATACCGAGGAAGCCCGGCGGGACTACCGGCGGGAGCAAGCTCGCATCTTGGAGATGGAGGTCGACGAGAAGGGTCGCGCCTTCCTCGAGCTGCAATCGCTTTTGCTCAACGCCGACATGGATCCGTCCATAGCGGGAGAGCTGGGGCGGCTCGCCGGCGAGACGGGACGCAACGAGGACTACTACGCGGTGTTGGGGGCTGTGGCCCTGTCCACCGAGGATGTTCAGGAGCGGCGGCTCACCCTGGCCCAGCGGGCGGAGCTCTGCGACAAGGGGATTGAATCGCCTGCCCGGGCCTTTGAGGAGTATCGGGCGTTGCTGGACCTGGATCCCACCGACGAGGGCAACCTCGCCGACCTGGTTCGGTTGGCGGAAGCCGCCGACCTGTGGCAACCCCTCGACGAGGTCTACGCCGAGCTCTTCGATCGGTCCGACGCCGAGGCCAGGATCCCGCTGGTTCGCAAACGTTTGGAGCTGCACCGGGACAAGCTGGATGACGCCCGGGGCGCCCTGGATCTACAACTGCTTCTTTTCCGACTCGCGCCTCAGACCGCCGGTCTGGAGGACGAGCTGTGCGCCGCGGCGGCGGAGCTCGGACAGTGGGCGCATGTGCTTCCCATCCTTGAGGCGCAGGCTCGAAGCGGAGAAGCCACCGAGCGGGGCGAGCGCCTGCTGCGGCTGGCCAAGCTCTCCGAGGAGCACCTCGAGGACGCGGACTATGCCTTTGAGTTGGCGGGCGAGGCCCTGGTGGCGGCGCCTGAGTCCGATGACATTCTTGGCGAGCTTAAGCGGCTGGCCGAGGCCGGGGGCGCCTGGCAGCGGCTCACCGCCTGTCTACGTGCCGCGGCGGCTTGCTGCGCCGCCGACGCCCGGCGCATCGCCCTGTACGAGCTGGCCGCCGAGGTGTACCAGAGTCACGATGAGCAGGCCGAGCAGGCCTCGGTCATGTACCGACACATCCTGTCCCTGCGGCCCGACAACCGACCCTCCCTCGAGTCCCTTATCGATTGGCACCGGGGGCGCGAGGAGTGGGATCAGCTGCGGGATCTGCTGGTGAAGCGAATCGACACCCTGGGTGAGGATGAGGATCGCGTGGGCGCTTGGATCGAGGTGGCCCAGATTTCCGAGCAACGGCTCAAACAGCCCGAGCAGGCGTTGCTGGCCTACACCGAGGTGTTGGCCTTGGACGCGGATAACGCTTCGGCCCTGGAGGGCTTCTCTGCCCTGGAGAGCTCCTTTACCGAGCCCACTCAGCACGTGCGCAAGATGCGCGCGGAGCTGCACCGGGCCGAGCCCGAGCGGGCGGCCGAGATCCGGCACGCCCTGGCGCGGCTGCTCGAGGACGAGCTGGAGGATCTGGCCGGGGCCAAGGAGGTTCTGCGCGAGCAGGTCTCCATCGACGGTCCCGTGGGCCCGACCTACGATCGGCTGCTGGGCCTCTATGAGAACTCCCAGGACTGGTCGGCCCTGTCCGATCTGCTGGAGACGCGGGCTGGTTCCCTGGAGGACACGACGGATCAACTGGCCGTGCTGCAGCAGGCCATCGATCTTCGCCACGAGCACCTGGACGACCAGGAACCCGAGCGGCTGGAGTCCCTGTACCGGGGTCTGCTGAAGCTGCGGCCGGACGATGAGCTGGTGCTCAGCCGGTTGGTGGAGCAGCTCCGGGCGGCGAGCCGCTGGGAGGACATGGCCGAGCTGCTCGAGCAGGTCTCCGAGCGCATGGAGCGTCCGGACGACCGGGCCCGGGTGAAGCGAGAGCTGGCCCGGGTGCTGCACCTGGGGCTGGAGAAGGCGCCCGAGGCCGAGGCCGTATACCGCACGTTGGTGAAGAAGGGGCAGGAGGACGAATCGGCCGCCTGCGCTCTGGCTAGCTTCGCTGTGGCCCAGGAGAACTGGGGCGAGTACATCCAGATGCGCGAGACCCAGGCCGAGCTCCTGCCGCCCAAGCTGGCGGGGTTGGTTTACTGCCACCTGGCCGAGACGGCGGACGAGAAGGAGGAGCCCGTGGCCAAGGTGTCGCTCTTCTACCGGAAGGCGCGGTCCCTGGATCCGGAAAATCAGGTCGCCATGGACGGTCTACGGGCCATCGGTCGGCGGCTGAAGAACTGGCGAGAGCAGTCGGCTCTGCTGCCGGAGGACGACGAGCGGAGTTTGAGCTTTGCCGAGCGGTCAGGGCGGCTATTGGCCCTGGGCGCCGCGGCCATGGAGGAGGCGGATGCGGCCAAGGGATTGGACTGGTACTGCCGAGCCGCGGCGGTGTCGGCGGACGATCCGGACGTGTGGGCCGGCGTGGGCAAGGCGGCGACGGAGTTGGGGGACGAGGAGTTGGCCGAGGCAGCCACCCAGCGACGGCTTCTGGCCTTTGAGCGGAGCGTACCGCCCACCACCGAACGGTTGGCGGATCACGTGGCGCTCATTACAGAGAGCGCCGAGCAGCTCATGGCGGCTGGCGAGGTGGATCGCGCTCGTCCGCTGCTGCGACACGCTCACGAGTTGATGCCCAGCTTTGTTCCGGCGGCCCTGTCAGTGGCCGAGGAGAATCTGGAGAACGACGACGCCGAAGGCGCCCTGGCCGTGGCCAACAACCTCTTGGAGAGGACCGAGGATGGATTGGAGCCCGCGGATCGGAACCGGGCCCTTCTGTGCAGCGCCGCCGCCTCTCTGGCGTTGGATCGCCCCGAGGACGCCCAGGAGAGCCTCCGAAAGGTGCTCTCCTTTGAGCCTTTGCATGGCCAGGCGCTCAAGTCCCTAGCCGAGCAGTTGGTGAACTCGGGCAAACCCATCGAGGCCATCCAATACTTCTTGCGGGTGCTGCTGGTGGTGGAGGACGAGATCGAACGTGGGGAGGTCTATCGGGGAATGGGTCTATTGTGGGAAGACGCCATCGCCAACCTGGACGAGGCCGCGGCCGCTTATGAGCGGGCCATGAACGCAGGTCTGGACGATCCGGAGCTGCTGCGGCGGTCGCTCAAGCACCTGGTGCGCCACGAAAAGCGGGAGCAGGCTCTGAACGTAGTGGACGCGCTGCTGCCCGTCACCGAGGACTCGCAGGAGATGGCGGACCTCTGGGTGGCCCAGGGGCAGATCTTCCTGCTCAACGAAGATGACTACGACCGCGCTGTAGAGGCCTTCGACATGGCGCTGTCTTACGTGCCGGGGTACGCCGCGGCGCTCATGGGTCTGGCCGATGTGCTGGAGAAGCGCGAGGATTGGGCACAGCTGCTCGAGATCCTGGACGCATCCCTGGAGCTGCAGCCCCCCGAGGAGCAGGCCGCGTCCCTGAGGCGCATGGCCAATCTCTATCAGGAGCGGCTTGCTGACGCCGACAGCGCCGAGAAGTATCTGCGGCGTTCGCTGGACCTGGAACCCTCCAAGGAGGCCTTGGAGACCTTGCAGGGGATCTACGAGGCGGATTCGGCGCGGTACGCGGATCGCTATCCGGCGGTGCTCGCCGGTCTGGTGAACTTCGGACCTCCTTACTTCGAGCTGGTTTCTCGCATGGGTGAGATGGCCTTTGCCCAAGGGAATGAGCGGTGGGGCTGGGCCCTGCAGGCACCCCTTGCCAACGTACGATCCGCCTCGGCGGACGTTAAGACGCAGCTTCGCGCCCTTCGAAAACAGTACGACAAGGCCGAGCAGCCCACGGTGTCGGAGGAAGACTACCGTCAGGTGGTGCTACATCGCTGGGCCCGTCCGGCCCTGACGGAGGTGCTGGCTGCGGCAGACGCGGCCATCGGTCCCCTGGGTCGTACGGACCAGGAGGAGGCCAACGCCAAGGCGGCCTACAAGCTCTCCCCCAACGCCGGGTTGGGCAAGACCTGTCACCTGGTCACCGAGGCCCTGGGACTCCCCGGGCGTAAGACCTTCCGTGCCGATGGCATCGCCGAGAACTGGATCACCATCAACGGCGAGGAGGCTGAGGTCCTGTACCTGACTGAGTTCCTCAGGCAGTTCGTGCGGGCGGAGTCGAGCTTCCTGTTCGGCTACACCCTGGAGTGGACGCGTCCGGGCCATGTGGTCATGGCCGCCGTTGATGAGGCAACCCGCGTAGCCCTGGTGGGCGGCATCCTGCAGGCCACCGAGCTCATCGCGGATCAGGGTGGCGACATCGCCGAGATGGCCACCCGGCTCAGCGAGGCCGTGGATGAGGAGACCCTGAAACAGTGGGCCTCCGCCCTCGAGCACCTCAAAAACGGGGACCCGAAGCAGGTGGTGTCGCGGTACATGGAGGGCATCCAGGCCACGGCCCGTCGTGTGGGCCTGATCATGGCCGGCGACCTCCTGTCGGGCATGCGCGCCTGGGGCCGCCTCACCGGCGCCTATGAAAATCCTCAAGTCAAGGAGCTCGTAGAGCTCGACGAGCTGGTATCCGCCAACCCGGAGCTGGCCGACCTCCTCTCCTTCGCCTCGAGCGAAGCCTTCGGCAGAATCCTTTCTGGCGGCTGATCCTCCCCTCCCCTCCCCTTCCTATCGAGCCCAGTAGACCTCTTCGAGGCTGTCCTCGTGTCCGGGGAGGCCGCGGGAGAGGCGGGGGGCCTGTTGGGCGAGCACCTCGTAGGCCACGCGGTTGGCGTACTTGCAAAGCTGGGCGAAGGAGGAGTAGGTGAGGTACTCGTGAACGTGCTTTGCGGAGGTGGGCACGTTCGCGCGGTGGTAGCGGTTGGCCGCCATGTCGTGCAGCAGGGCGGCCAGGGCGCCGTCACCCGCGCCGTTGGTGTTGCGGATCCGCTCGGGCCCGCCCATGTACGGTGCGATGAAGGAGAAGACCTGTAGCGGCCGCTGGCAGCGACTCTTCCGCATGGGGCGGGAAAACTCGAAACGGTTGAACTCCGGGATGGCGCCGGGCAAAAGAGGGTGGCGCGTCTCCCGCTTGGTCTCCTCGTCGCTGTACCCAGCCATGAAGAGCCCCAGGGGGCCCGCTGTGCAGAGCGCAAGATCGCACCAATCCAGGGCGCGCTGGCAGGCGAGCAGGGGATCGGTCTCCCCGGTCAGGGCGGCGGCCTCCTCTTCGTTCATAGCCACCACGTCCACGTGATCGGCGATGAATTTTTGCCAGAAGTCCAGATCCTCCTCGATGACGAATTTCGTGCCCAGGGTCAGCACAACCGGCACCTCGGCCTCCCGGGCGTAGCCGATTGCGCGGAGGGTTGCGGCGGGCAGGGGATCGGCCTCGGCGCACCGCATGAGGTACGCCGTGAGCACCAGGGCCGAGGCGCCGTCGAACACGGATCGTGGGATCGAGTCGGACGCGAGCTGGTTCATCTGCCCTTCGTTGATGGCGAAGGTGCGCTCACCGTCTGAGGTGATGAGGGCGAAGCAGCGTCCCACGGGTCCGTCCACCGGCTGGAGGTGCTCCAGGTTCACCCGGCTGGAGGTGTTACAGACATACCGGTAGGCGTAGCTGCCGATGCGGATCTCCCGGCTCATGACCCCCAGGAGGATCGAGTTGTCATCAGCGAGGGTGGAGTAGTTGTGCAGCGTGTTCCCCACCGTGCCCCCCGCGAACTGCTGGGCGATGAGATCCCGGCTGCGCAGCTCCTCGTAGAGCCGCTCGGCCCTGGTATCGGAGATCACCAGGGAGTGGCCCTTGGACAGGTCGTAGCGTTCGAGGAGCGAATCGCTCACAACTGACTCTATATCCACCAGGGTCTGATCAATGCCCACTACGTGGGTGGGCTCCAAGCAAGCAGTCTCCGCCGATTGGCACAGCAGGGGGTCTCGCTTGTCCACCGGGAAATAGTGCGTGGATTTTCGTTGGCCGGGAAAGCGCATAGAAGTCCAGTCGAGACGAAGGGCCCGTTGAGACTAACGGCCACCCACGGTGATCAGGATGGTGGGGCGTTGGGGCATGGTACCGATAATGGCGGCGCCGCCGGCCACCGCTCCCACGGCGACGCCGATAATGGTCCAGAACCACCATTTTTTGTAGACCGGCGTGTCGGACACACACCTGCCGGAGAGGCAGTAGCCTTCAGAGCAGTCGTCGCTGTCTTCACAGGATCCCCCGGAGGCCGCAGGGCCTCCCTGGAGGTCGAGTACTCCAGAGCCACGTTGCAGGGCCGACGCGATGTTCGCCGCCGGTGGAGAGCCGGGCAACGCGGAGATGCGTCGCACACGCTTGATGAACTTCTTGGTGTCGGCGTTAAAGAGGCTGGCCTCGCCGTCATCAAGGCTGGCGCGGCACAAAATGAGCTGGTTCACCTTCAGCATGGCGGCCAGCTTGGCCACGGCTGCCACGGGCAGCTTGCTCTGTCGGAGCGCTTTTTCCACTGCCGCCAATTGAAGGCGTAGGGCGGATTTGTTCAGGTCCTTGACCACCCGCGCCTTGAGCGTGCCGCCCGTCTGGACGTCAACGGTCACAAAGCGGGTGATGCGCAGGTAGCCAAGTCGCCTCAGCTCCACAATGTGCTCCCCCGGATGCAGCCCCTGGATCACCACCGGGGCCACGCCTCGCATGCGACCGTCTACGATGACCAGGCTCGGATGGTCGGTGTTCACTCGTAACGTCCCGCCCTTGTGCAGGGAGGTCTTGAGCTTCTCGAAGTTGGCGACGACCTCCGCCGTAAAGTACTTGGACTTCAGCTTGCGATCGGGGTCGATGGACAGAACGATACGGAAGGCCGCCTCGGCGGCGACGTTGTTGGCGTCGAGCTGGTACGCGGCTCCCAGGTAGTTGTAGGCCTGCATGTAGCGCCGCAGTAGCCCCGGCGAGGTGCCCTGCCTGATGAGCAGCGGTTTGATTTTGGCGATGATCCGCTCGAGCCGGCGAATGGCAGGCTTGAGCCGGAGCCTGAAGATGGCCCGTCGGGCCTTGCGGATCTGCATGAGCAGGGTTCGCAGAAACGCGATGTCTTCCCGGGGGTTGTTTCGCTCCACGAGAATGGAGCGGCTGGTCATGCCGTGGGGGTTCTTCTCCACCGCTTGGAGCACGGTGGCCGCCATCTTCCAGGAGTTGGCCGACGAGACCACCACGATGGAGCCGAAGCCCCGCTTTCGGACCTTCTTCCGCGCCTGGGCTGACGTGCTTCCAACAAAGAGCACGAGCGCGACGGCGACGGCGATGTAGATACGCATGGGGGGAATTATACGAACAGGGGTCCGGTAAGGTCAACGGTGAGAACGGAGAATGGAGAACAGCGGGCGAAGAGCGGAGAGTGGAGACTGGTGAGCGGCTATTTAATTACGCCGTGCTTCTTGCCCACCTTGATGAAGGCGTCCACGGTGCGGTCGATCTGCTCGGTGGTGTGGGCGGCGGAGAGCTGCACCCGGATGCGGGCCTGGCCCTTGGGGACCACCGGGAAGGAGAAGCCGATGACGTAGATGCCCTCGGCGAGCATGTCCGCGGCCATGTCATTGGCCAGCCGGGCGTCGCCGAGCATCACCGGTACGATGGCGTGACCCGCGCCGGCCAGGTCGAAGCCCGCGGCGGACATGCGTTTGCGGAAGTGCGCCGCGTTGTCCATGAGCGTGTCTCGCAGGGCGGTGGATTCGCTCAGCTTCTCGAGCACCTTGAGGGTGGTGTGGGTGATCACCGGCGCCAGGGTGTTGGAGAACAGGTAGGGCCGGCTCCGCTGCCGGAGCATAGCGATGATCTCCTTGGGCCCGGTGGTGAATCCCCCGGACGCGCCGCCCAGGGCCTTGCCCAGGGTGGAGGTGATGATGTCCACCCGTCCCATGACGTCGTTGTGCTCGTGGGACCCGCGGCCGGTTTTGCCCACAAACCCTGTGGCGTGGGAGTCGTCCACCATCACCAGGGCGTCGTACTTGTCGGCGAGGTCGCAGATGGCTGCGAGGTTCGCGATGATGCCGTCCATGGAGAAGACCCCGTCGGTGGCGATCATCTTGATGCGGGCGCCCGCCGCGTCGGCCTCCTTGAGCTTGGCCTCCAGGTCCGCCATGTCGTTGTTGGCGTAGCGATATCGCGCGGCCTTGCACAGCCGGACCCCGTCGATGACCGACGCATGGTTCAGGGCGTCCGAGAGGATCGCGTCCTCTTTGGTCAGCAGCGTCTCGAACAGCCCTCCGTTGGCGTCGAAGCAGCTCGAGTACAGGATTGTGTCCTCGGTGCCCATGAACTCGGCGACCTTTTTTTCGAGCATCTTGTGCACGTCCAGGGTGCCGCAGATGAAGCGCACCGAGCTCATGCCGAAGGCGTACTTGTCCAGGGCGGCCTTGGCCGAGATCACCAGGTCGGCGTTGTTCGACAGGCCCAGATAGTTGTTGGCGCAGAAGTTGAGCACCTCCTCTTCGCCCACTTTGATCTTCGAGCTCTGGGGCGACAGGATGATGCGCTCGGCCTTCCAAAGGCCGGCCTCTTCGATGGACTTCAGATCCGCTTGCAGGATCTCCTTGAGCTTGCCGTACATAGGTTCTTCCTCCGTTGAATGTACTTTAGAATTCCAAGACAACCTTGCCGCAGTTGCCCGTGTTCATGAGCTCGAAGCCCTTCTCGTAGTCGGCGAAGTCGAAGCGGTGGGTGATGACCGGTTCTACGTTCAGGCTCCCCGAGGCCAGCAGCCCCTTCATTTTGTCCCAGGTGTGCCAGAGTCTGCGCCCGGTGACACCGTGCATGTGGATGGACCGAAACACCACGTCCTTGGCCAGGTCGATGGTGGAGGGCTCGTTGGACGTGCCGATGAGCACGATGTCCCCGCCCATACGCAGGGAGTGGAGTCCGTCCTGCACCGCCTTGGGGTTGCCGGAGATCTCCAGCACCACGTCCACTCCCTTGCCCTTGGTGTGTTCCATGATGTAGTCGACGGGGTTGGTCTCGGCTGAGCCGATGGCGTGGTGGGCGCCCAGCTGCTTGGCCAGGTCGATGCGGTACTGGTTGCGTCGACCCACGGCGAAGATCTGCGCGGCGCCGATGGCCTTGAGCACCGACACGGCGAGCACGCCCACGGGACCGAGGCCGAACACCGCCACGTTGGTGCCCACGCAGTCTGCGGCGAATACCGTGTGGATGGCGTTGCCCAGGGGATCCTGGATGGAGGCGAAGGCCGGATCCAGGTCCGGGTCGTTGATCACCGTGTTCATCTCCGGGTGCGTCATGTACTCCCGAAAACAGCCGTCGGTGTCGTAGCCGATGCCTTGCCAGTCTTCGCACACGTGGCCGTCACCGAGGCGGCAGTTGCGACAAAAGCCGCAGGTCAGGTGTCCCTCGCCGGTGACGAAGTCGCCCACCTTGATATGCTTGACCCCAGGACCGATCTCCACGACCTCGCCACCGAACTCGTGGCCCAGGATGCAGGGCACCTTCACGCGCCCCTGGGACCAGGCGTCCCAGTTGTAGATGTGCAGGTCCGTGCCGCAGATGGCAGCGGCCTTGTTTTTAATGAGAATCTCGCCGATTCCGGGCTTGGGGATGTCTCGCTCTTCGAGTACGAGACCGCCCTTTTCGGGGCGGGCCTTCACGATGCATCGATTGGTCGCCATGGTCGCTCACCTGGTGCGCCTGGTGCGCATGTCGAGGGTTGGTTTTTCTACGTGGATCGGACTCTAGGCGGATCTCTGGGGCGTTGTCAACGCCGGGGCTCACGGTCGCTTTTGGGGCTGCTTTGCCGGGCGCTTGGGCGGCCTGGGGGGACCCAGGGGGAGGCTCAGGATGTCAAAATCCAGGGGCCGGACCTCGCGGGCGAAATAGACCCGGCTCTGCAACGGCGTGTACAGGGCGAAGGGCGTAATGTTTCGACGCCCCGATGGTCGGCTGATCCGTCGTTCCGTCACCCGTGTAAGGACCCGGGTGGTGGACTGGATGGCGCTGCCTTTCCCGAGGGTCACCACGAACACGAAGTGCACCGTACCCCCGGGTTCCACCAGGGTGTGTACTTCGGAGGTGGAGCGTAGCGCGGACACGGGCTTGGCAGGGTCCCAGGTCTTGCCACCGTCGGCGCTGTGCCGGAAGTAGCTACGCCAGGGCAGGCGGCGGCGGGCTCGGGTTTGGAAGGTGAGTACCAGTTGGCCCGGGGCCATGGCCACCACCCGGCAGCGGTGGCCGACGCCGATGCGACGCAAAGGGCCGAAGCGCAGGCCGTCGGTGGCCCGGGCCAAATGGCAGCCGTCGGCCTTGCCGGCAAAGCGCCGGGTCACCGTGAGCAGCACTCCGCCGGCTCCGTCCGGGGCGGCGTGGGGCTGGGTGAGGGCCAGTCTCGTCCTTGCCGTCGGCTTCGCTGTCGTCCCCGAGAGGCGGAGCTTGAGCCGGCCGGCGTCTTTCCACTGCAAGCTGTCGCCTTTGGAGCGGTACACCCTGACCGCTGCCCGCCGCCGCCGGAGATCGCCCACCTGGACGTAGATCAGCACGTCGTCCTTTTTGCGCACCACCAGGGTCGGGTCGCGCTGGGTGAAATCGCCCTTGGCCAGGGGCACGGCCCGGGCCCAACTCCAGCCGCGGCCCGGCCGACGGCGCTGTACATACACCCGCCGCCGGTGCGCCGTGATCAGCTGCTCGAAGGCCAGCAGCAGCGTCCCGCCCGACAGTCGCGTCGCTGCCGGCTGCACCTGGGACCCCTTGCCCCCCGCCACGGTCTTCAGCCCTTCGCGCTTGGGAGGAGACCCTGACCTGGGCGCCGCTTGGGCCACCGGGTTCGCGGTGCCAAGGATCAGCAGTGCACCAACAGCAATTTGGATCACAAAAGTCATTCTCTACATGGACGCCCGGACCTGGCTGGAAATTCCGGATCCGGGTGTATTGTAGCAGGAAATCGGTGGGGGGTGGCCGGCGGGAGACTTCGTCGTCTGTGGCCTGAGGTGGCCGTCTGTGGGAAAAACTACTGGCAGGTGGTCTCGTCCACGCAGATCCAGCAGCCGTCCTGAACCACCGCCACCTCCCCGCCGGCGCACTCAGGGCGGGCCATGTAGCACATGGCCTCGGACTCGGTGGGGCAGCCGTGGGGGAGGCAGGCGGGTACGCAGTCGGCGCAGAAGGGGCACGAGCCGGTGGCGCAGGGGTCGCAGGCGTCGGCGGGGTCGCAGTCGGCGTCCGTGGCGCAGCCGGCCTCGCCCCAGGGAACGCAGGTGATGGCGTTGACGCAGGCGTAGCAATCGTTCTGGTAGGCGAGGATCTCGTGCTCGGAGCAGACCGGAGGGATCATGTCGCACAGGGGCGTTGTGCCGTCATCGCACTGGTCGGGGCGGGCATTCTGGCAGGTCTGCCGGTCCTTGCAGACCCAGCAGCCGTCCTCGAGGACGGCCACGCCGTCGTCACCGCACTCAGGTCGGATGCCAAAGCATAGCAGCTCGGACTCAGTGGGGCAGCCGTGGGGCGTACAGGCGGGCACGCAGTCTTCGCAGCCCGGGCAGGAGGAGGCGCCGCAGGGGTTGCAGTAGTCGGCCTCGCCGCAGTCCGCGTCCTGGGTGCAGCCGGGATTTCCCCAGGGCTCGCAGGTGGCGGGGTTCACGCAGACGTAGCATGCATCCTGGTGGGCGAGGATCTCGTCGTCGGCGCAGTCCGGAGGCAGCATGTTGCACATGGGCACGGTGCCGTCGTCGCACTGCTGGTCCCGCACGACCTCGCAGGAGTTCACCTCCACGCAGACATAGCACCCGTCGCGGACCACGGCCACGCCGTAGTCACCGCACTCAGGCTGAACCATGCGACAGATGGCCGGGCCGTCGGACACACAGTCGTGGTCCATACAGGCTGCCCTGCAGTCCAGGCACCCGGGACAGGAGCTGGTGCCGCAGGGATCGCACCACTGGCCATCGCCGCAGTCGGTGTCGCTGCTGCAGCCGGGAGTGATCCTGGGCTCGCAGGTGTCGGGATCCACGCAGGCGTAGCAGCCGCTCTGGTACGCCAGGATGTCGTCGCTGTCGCAGGTGGGAGGCACCATCTCACAGGTGGGCGTGGTGCCGTCATCGCACTGGGTGTTGCGGTTGGCGCCGCCGCTCACTCCCCCGGGATCACAACCGACCCACACCAGACCGGTAACAGCGACCAATCCGACTACGAGCCCACGAATGATTCTTGTGGATGAAGTATGCATGGCGTCTCTCCTGAAATGAAATGGCGTCTTCGCCTTCGCCTTCGCTTGTTTCGGTTGTGCAGGCAAATTGTGCAAGCAATGTGCCATGCGCACGATCCCCGTGGTTGGTCGAAAAACCCCAATGATTTCGGATCGGTCGGGCTCAGTTTTCTGAGATCAGAGCGTCCGCCATGTCAGAGCGCGACCTGTACCGCGTGCGGAACGGGGGCTGGGCAGTTCCGGAGTATATGGGCGCTAGGTGTCTGTCGAAGGGACTGCGCCCAAATTGGTGAGCTTTTCCAAGACGCATTCAGCGGCCGTGATGAGGTCGGTGATCAGTTGATCGTCGATGTCTGCATCGCCCCCGTACTCGGCTCTGTTTCGTCGGTCGTGGCAGAGCGCGAGCACGCGCCAGACATTATCGCCCAGACCCAGGGTGTGAGGTAGGCACTGGAAGACAAGGTACCGGTTCTCGGAGCGGTATCCACCATGCCTAAGGGCCGCCAGGGCAAAAGCGTGGGAGGCGTTGTAGGCGAGGTCGAAGCGGCTCTCGATGGATAGCGCCGGTAGTTGAGCATCCGTGAGTCGCGCTTGGCCCGAGCGTAGAAGTCCGTCGAATTCCAGTTGGTCGCCTGGCTCGCGCTTCAGGCTACCGATCTGCACCAGGCGATCGAGGCTCGTGGAGTCCACCCAAAGAACCTATTAGGAAGATCTTCGGCTGGTCCAGCACGCGGTGCAGAAAAGCGTTTTTTGCCTTGAGCTTTCGGCGAAGCTCGGCGGCGCTATAAATCGTTGGGTTGATCTTCCTGCGCAAGGTGGGCTCGACATCCACCAATACGGTCATTGCATCCGCATAGGACAGCTCTCTTCCGATGATGAAGAGGTCGATGTCGGACTTCGCGGTGTCGGTCCCCGCGGCGACGGAGCCGTAGACAAAGGCGATGTCGATCTGATTGGCGAGCGGCGACAGCGATTCGCGAAGTAGGTCTGCCAGACCGAAGGTCTTGCGGGTAATCGCCCGCAACTCTTCGAAAATGGGAGAGTCCGAGTTGGCCTGGTAGTGCTTCTGGTTGCCGATCCGGGTGATTGTGAGAAGCCCTGCGACGCTCAGCTTGTCGAGCTCCCGGTGCACTGCACCGGTGCCGACGCTGGCAAGGCGAACAATCTCATTGGCGTAGAGGGTACGATCCGGTGCGCCGAAGAGCAGGCCGAGTATCTTCTGCTGGGTCTTGGTGAAGAGTGCATCTCCAAGACCCGAGAGCTTGACTATAGAACCCATATTGGGAACGATAGCACCCAAATTGGGTGTTTTCAACTGTCGCGCCTGCAATAAGCTCCTGAACAGCGAAGCCGCCAGCTATTTGCTATTCGCAACCGGCCCCGAACATTGAACCCGAAACACGCGTGAATGGTGCACGTCTTTTACGCCAGAAACCACGGGAGGATGGTAACATTTCGTCGCCGGCTCCGGTCCGTCCCGCCGTGCACCAGGAGTCCGGTGTCGTTACTGTTGCCCGACAGGTTCAGCCACCAAAGTAGGGAGTCGAGCGCATCCGATGCGACGGTTACTCCGGACTTGATCTCCACCGGGATCTGCTTCGTGCCGAGATCGATCAGGACATCGATCTCATGCCCGGTTGCGTCTCGCCAGTGAAACAGGGGAGCTTCCTGCCCCTGGTTCGCGAAGAGCTTCACCAGCTCGGCCACTACATAGGACTCGAAGATCGCGCCGCGGAGCGGGTGATTGGCCAGCACCGAGGCTTCGTTGATTCCCAGCAGATAGCAGACCAGGCCGACGTCCAGGAAGTGCAGCTTCGGGCGCTTGCGCAGCCGCTTGCGGTAGTTGTGGTGGTGCGGCGGCAGCAGCACGACCAACGATCCTACGCGCAGCGCGGTGAGCCAGCTTTTTGCGGTGGGTTGACTGATCCCTGCGTCCGCGGCCAGCTCGGTGAGGTTGAGCTCGCAGCCCGTGCGGGCAGCGGCGAGCCGAACGAACCGCTCGAAACCATCCATGTCCTGGATCTTCAACACCTCGCGCACGTCGCGTTCCACGTAGGTACGATGGTAGTCCGCCAACCAGCGGCTCGGATTCAATTGCTTGTCGTGGATGCGCGGGTAAAACCCACGCCAAAGGCAATCCCACTTGTCGGGTATCGGAGAGGTCTCGGTCCCTCCGAGTGGGGCTGGTGCGGCTGGTGGGGCTGGTGCGGCTGGTGGGGCTGGTGGGGCTGGTGCGGCTGGTGCGGCAGTCGCTGCGGCCACTGGATCGAACGTGGGTCGCGCCAGCAGCTCGCTCATGGAGAACGGCAGGAGGCGTAGCACGGATGTCCGTCCGGCAAGGGTCTGTGAGATGCTCTCCATCAGCAGGAAGTCCGACGACCCGGTCAGGATGAACCGTCCGGGGCGATCCTCTTCATCCACTGCTACCTGGATATACGAAAGCAGCTCTGGGGTTCGCTGGACCTCGTCGAGGATCGCGTTTCGGCCGATGGTTTCCAAGAACCCCAGCGGGTCTTCCATGGCCACTGCTCGTTGGTCCGGCCGCTCCAAATTGATGTACTCATGATCCGGAAAGGCTTGCCGCACCAAGGTGGTTTTGCCCGACTGACGGGGCCCCAGTACGGTCACAACGGGCATCTTGGCCGCCTCCGACAACAAAACCGATGCCAATTCCCTTCTTATCATACTGTATTCATGTGCAATTCGCCCGATAATGTCAATACCAAAAAGCGATTTTGTTTTTGACGTACTTGAAGTCGTCGCCGAAGGACTCACTTTGGACAGACACTTAGGCGGTCTTAGTATTAGAAGCGTAGGGAGAGGGCGGCGCCGGCGGTGAGGATGGGGTAGAAGTAGCGGTGGGTGGTGCCTTCTTGGGCGGTGTAGACCTTGTCTGAGAAGAAGTGCAGGTAGGCGACGGTGACGCCGAGATGGAGATCGGCGCGGAGGGCGTAGCCGAACCCGAGCTCGGGGCCCAGGGCGCCGGCGGAGTGGCTGCCTTCGTCGGTGGTGCAGGTGGGCGTGGGGGTTTTGAGCTGGGCGTGGGCGAAGCCACCCCGGAGCCCGGCCCAGACTTTCACTTTGGAGAAGGTGGCCCCCGCCTGGGCCGACCCGGTGACCAGGTGGATGCCGAGGGCGCGAATGGCCGTGCAGGAGGTCAGGTTCGGGTCGTTCACCACGATGTCCATGGGGCGCGCAAACCGGTAGAAATGGTAGCCCAGGGCCAAGGACATTCGCAGGGTGGACTGTCCGAGGGTGGCGCCGGCCTGCATGCCGAAGCCGAAGCCCTCCTGGGGTAGGTAGGATCGGCCGCCCGCGAAGCGCGCCACGAAGAGCACCGAGGGCCGTACGAACCAGGGGAGGAGATTGGCGGCTCTGGTTGTAGCCGGCGGAGCGCTTTTTCCCTTGGGAGCCCGGAAGGGATCGGTGTCCAGGGGCGGTACGGCGTCCTCCTTTCCCATGTCATCCGGCGGACGGGCCCGCTCGTCGTTGCGCATGCGCAGGGCCCGACGTCGGTCCGGGGACCTTGGCGCCTTCGCCCGTGGCGGCTCAGCTCGTGGCGGATCAGCTCGTGGCGACTCCGCCGGTGGCGGCTCAGTTCGTGGCGGCTCGGCCCTTGGCGGCTCGGCCCTTGGCGGCTCCGCGGGCTGTGCGTGGACGGTACCGGCGCAGAGGGTCAGCGCCAAAAAACACGCTGCCCAATAACGAACCATCATAGCTCCCCGATGGAGGCGGAGCGAACCCACCCTTCGAGCCCATTGGCCAGGCGGATTTTTACCCACTGGTCCTCCCGGATGGCGATCTGCACCTTGAGCCCGGCGTGGATATCGAAGGACTTTTTGGTGATGGCCTGGGGGCCCTCCCGCACGCCCACCTTGTCGTCGAGCACGATGGCGTGGTGTATCCCTTCAGCGAGCTGGATCCGGGCGTAGTAGATCTGGCCAAACCCCATGGAGACCAACAGGACCAGCACCGCCAAGCCAATGAGCGATGCTCGCAGCACGCCCGGGCGCAGGAGGATCACCGTCACGGCGAGGCCAAAGGCGAGGTACCACAGGGAGAAGAACCACCCGGCGGCGGCGGTGACGGAGAAGTACTGCACCAGACGCTGCCAGCGCCCGGGTTTCTGGGCGCCGATGACCTTGTCGCGGACCCGGCTCTTCACGGTCTGGCGGGCGAGGACCAGGTTGTGTTTTGTCTCGGTGTGGTCGGGCGCCAGTCGGAGGGCTTTCTCGTAGGCCCAGATGGCCCGTCCCAGCTGGCCCTGGCGGAAGTAGGTGTTGCCCAGGTTGTAGTACAGTCGTTCGTCGTGAAGACCCCGCACGACGATCTGCTCGTAGCGCTGGCGGGCGTCGGCGTATTTGCCCCTGGTGTACGCGGTGTTGGCCTCCCGGAACAGGCGATCGTCGGTGGTGTCTGCCCGGGCGGTGGGGCTCGACCCCGTGGCCAAGGTCAGCCCCAGCCCCATGCATGCGAACAGGAACAGGGACGCCGACCCGAGCAAACTCTGCGCGCGTCGGCTCATGAGGGCGCCTCCGCTGGTGTCTCGGAGCCGGGATCGGATACCGGCTTGAGGCGGGCCCGTTCCACGTCGCCGATGAGCTTTCGGGTGCGCGAGAGCACTTCCTGCATCTCCGCCTCCCCGGCGGCGGCGGGTGCGAACCGCGCAAAGTCGCACACCTCGAGATCCCGCAGGAGCCGCTCCTTGAGGGCGGGCGACATTTCACTCTCTTCGAGCAGCGCCTCGAGGGATACGGCGGTGATCCCTTGGACCCGCACACCCAGCCGGGCGGTCAGCAGCTCTTGGATGACGCTCGCGATCTCGGTGAAGAAGCTCACGCGGTCACTGTCCTTGATATAGCTCGCGGCCAGGCGGAGCCGCCTGCGGGCGTGGCCCCGGGCCTGGCGACGGCGCCGGGACCCCGTGTCCCGGTCCAGGGATCGGACCACCCGGATCAGCACCATGGACAGCAGCACCAGCAGCGGCAGCAATGTCAGCAGCCACAGCAACCACGGCGTTTTGTGAAGACGCGACGTGGTGCGGTTACGCAGGTGGCTCGCTTGGAGGATGGGTTTGAGTCGGCGACGCAGCTCGTTGTCCGCCCCCCCCCCGGGCGCTGTGGAGGTACCGCCTGGGGTCAGCTTGCCGGTGACCATCACCTCCAACGCCCTGGAGCAGGCCTTGGTGACGTAGCGGCCTACCTTGGGGTCAAAGTGCGGGAAGCAGATGGGCGGGACTTTCTGCGCGCCCACCGCCGTGGGGATGAGCACATACTCGTGGATGTGCTTGCCGCCCAGTTGCACACCGGTGGCCATCTCGGTTTTCTGCCCGGCGAAGCGAACCTTGAAGCCGGGGATCTGCTTGATGCGGTCCACCTTGAGGCCCTGCATGAAGCCGGACCCTTGGACGGTGACCTTCAGGGAGGTAGCGCTGTGTGCGTTGATGCGGGCCTGGCCCAACTCGGCGGTGACTTTGAACTGGCCCACGTTCTTGGGGTGGAACCCGGCTGGCACGTTGCTCGTGGGCAGATTCATCGCTTCGATGGACACCACGGCCGAGCGCCGGACCACCTTCTGGTAGTAGTCCAGGTAGGCCTCCACTCCGAGAGAGCCCACCCGAAGCCGTCCAGCCTTGAGGGGAAACAGCGCCCTTCGGATCACCGGCGTCACGGTGAAGACCTGTCCCCCAATAGTGGTATGGGTGGAGGTGCGCACGCGGAAGGGGATCTCCTCGGAGAAGAAATTGTCCGTGGTGGGGCGCGTCACGATGGACGCTTGGCGGGCCACCGGGGACTTGTAATACAGGTACCAGGTGATGGTCACCTGCTCGCCCACATAGGCTTTGAGCTTGTCGGCTACGGCGTGTACGAAGAGGTCTTCGTCACCGGTGAGGTTGGGCAGTTGACCCGGCAGGGAGGGGGGCGGCGCGGGCCCGGTTCCCACGTTCACCACGGCCGAACGCGAGGAGTAGGTCCGCCCCTTGAACACCACCCGCGCCGGGGGGATCAGGAGTCTCCCGGCCCGCCGGGGTCTGATGGCGTAGTTGTTGTCACTGCGAAAAGACTGCCGGGTGCCGACGATGTTGTTCATCTGGAAGGGCGTGGACCGTACCACCGTGAAGTCCTTCGTGAGCGTCGTGGGGACCTGAAGGTCGTAGTTCGGCCGCGTCATGGAGAAGAATCCGCGGCGGCCCCGGTACCGCTGCTGGATGGAGACGCGGATGGTCAGGCTGAGCTGGTCCCCCAGCTTGGCCTTGGTGGGGCTCACGGTCATGGTGACGCTGACCTTGGGCCGATCCACCGGCGCCCGGCCCTGGGCCAGGGCCTCATTGGCCCAGGGAACCGCCGCGAAGAACAGTAGCACCGGTGCGATCACCCAGAGCAGCGTTTTGGGAACGGGGTTTGGCAAATTCTACCAGTCCTTGAGGGGACGGCGGGTGGTACCCGAGCGATCCCGTCGGCGGTCACGGTCGCGTTGCTTCCGCTCCAGCTGTTCCAGCTGCTTGGCCGCCTTCTTCTTGGCAATGTCCTCTTTGGATAGCGGCTTTTGCTTGGGGTCCTTGGGATTGGAGGGCTTGTTTTTGTCTTTGTCTTTGTCTTGTTGGTCTTTTTTCTGTTGGTCTTTTTTCTGTTGGTCTTTTTTCTTCTGGTCTTTGTTTTGCTTGTCTTTGTTTTGTTGGTCTTTGTTTTGTTGGTCTTTTTTCTTCTGGTCTTTGTTTTGCTTATCTTTGTCCTGCTTGTCTTTTTTCTTTTTGTCTTTGTCTTTCTTCTTCTTGTCCTCGGGCGGCTTGCACTCTTTTTTGAAGCGGTCGGCGAGCTCCTTGGCCCGGGCCTCGAGCCGCTTGTTGGCCGCCTCGGCGCCGCCCATGTGGCGAAGGCAGAGCTCCATATTCCACTTAGCGTCGAAGTGCTTTGAGTTACGCAAAAGCACCAGGCGGTATTCGTTGCGCGCCTCCTTGAAGGCGGCCATGACGGCCTGGTTCGCCTCCAGGGCGGCCTTGAAGGCCTTGGCCGCATTGGCCATGGCCTTACAGCGCTGCTGCTTCTGGCTCTCATCCTTGAACTGCGCGATGGCGTTCTCGGCATTCTTCACGGCCAGGGCTGCTTTCTGGGCCGCTTTGACCGTGGGGTCGGCCAGGCGGTAGAGGGTGTTGGCCAGGTTGTAAAAGGCGAGCATGCGAAGGTGCTGGTCCGCGCCTCCGGTGGACGATAAGAAGGCCTCCTTGGCTTTTTTTAGCTTACCCTTGCCAAAGAGGGCCAGGCCCCGGTTGTAGTCCAGTCGGTGGCGTCGCCCCAGGCGCTTCTCCGCCTTCTGATAGGCTGTCAGAGCCTCGGCGGGCTTTCCCTTGCGGATCAGCTTGTTGCCCCGCTGCACGTCCGGATCCGGCTTCTTGAACGGTTGCCAGCCCGTACTGAGCAGCACCGCCGCGCCGAGGGAGCAGATCGCCGCTTGGAACATCGCTCTATTGTGCCGTCCGCTGTGCATGGTTCGCTACCTCTGGATCTGTTCTGAGCATATCATTACGGAGAACCCTTCGCACGCGACGCCGGGGGCGTGGTGGCGTTGGCCCGGACCCTATCTTTTCGGATGGGGACGATGGGGGGGGTCCCGGGTTTGCCCCGCAGGGACCACCGCCTCGAGCCCAGGCTCGCTTCGAGTAGTAGCAGCAGCAGCGCCCCGAAGAGCAGGAGCTCGTAGCTGTCGCGGTAGTCGCGCTTGATGCGTTTTTTGGTCTCGGCCTTTTGGAGCTTGTCGATCTCCTTGAGGAACCGATCCACGCCGAAGTGTGCCGCCGAGGCCTGGATGTAACTGCCGCTGGTAATGTGGGCGATCTTCTTCAGGGTCTTGGGGTCGAGCTTGGTGGTGACGAACTTGCCGTTGAACTTGACGTAGCCCGCCTGCTTGCCGTCTTCCAGGATCTCGGGGATGAGCTCACCGATGGGCGAGCCTATGCCCAACGAGTAGATGCGGATGCCCAGCTTCTTGGCCATGTTGGCGGCCTTGATGGGTTCGGACTGGTGATCCTCGCCGTCGGTGATGAGCAGGATCACCTGGTCCCTGGGTTTGCCCACACCGCGCACGCGCTTGAGCAGCCGCACGCCGGAAGTCAGGGCCAAGCCGATGGCCGTGCCTCCCACGGGCATGTCGTTGGGGGTCATGTCGCCCCAGAACAGCTTGATGGCGTTGTAGTCCGAGGTGACCGGCATCTCCTTGACAGAGCCGGCGAACAGCACGAGCCCTACCCGGGTGCCGTGCAGCTTGTTCAGCAGGCGGGACAGCTCCTGCTTGGCTCGCTGGATGCGGGACAGCGGGATGTCCCGGGCGTACATGGACTTGGAGTAGTCGAGCACGATCACCAGATCGATGCCCCGGTCGGTGACCATGCGCGCCTTGCCCGCGTACTGGGGGCGCCACCAGGCCACCAGCAGAAGGAGCAGCGCCAGGCTCACCAGCACGGGGCGAAGCACGCCCAGCAGGCTGGAGTACGAGTGGATCATGCGCTGGAGCTGTGGGAGGTGGCCCGCCTGACGGAGGCGACGTTGGCGCAGCGCGGCGCTGACGATGTAGCCCACGATCACCGCCACCACCAGCGCGATGGCCAGAGCCACATGCCACCAGGGCACCAAAGGTGAGAAGTTCGCCAGACGATCAGGCATGGAGCACCTTGGCCATTAGGGGAACCTCCGTAGGAAGGTAAAGCCCAGCAGGAGCTCGAGGCCCAGCAAAAACAGGCCGGGCAACAAAAAGGCCCGGTAGTGCTGGTCGGGGATGGATTCCACTCGTACGCGCTTGTCCTTTTTGAGACTGTTCAGGATGCGTTGGAAGCGCTCCTTGAGGGCCTTGCCGTCGGTGGCCAGGTACGGCGTCCCGCCGGTGAGGCCTGCGATCTCCTCCAGGAGCCGGGGGTTTACGCGGAAGCGCCGACCTCCCCACCAGCCCCGCTTGCCGTGGCGGCCCATGAGGATGGTGAAGACCTTGATCTTGAAGGTGGCGGCGAAGTTGGCTGCCTGGTTGGGCGTCACGGACTGGTTCTTGGAGTTGTCGTCCCCGTCGGTGAGCAGGATGATGACCTTGGAGGTGGCCTTGGAGCGGCGTAGCCGGTTGATGGAGGTGCCCAGGGCGTCGCCGATGGCCGTGGCCCGGCCGTCGATGACCCCCAGGCGGACCTCGGCCAGCAGGGTGCGCAGGGCCGCGTAGTCCAGGGTGGGCGGGCACCAAGAGTAGGCCTCCTTGCCGAAGAGCACCAGACCGATGCGGTCGTTCTTCCGTCGGTTGATAAAGGAGTCCAGGACCTCCTTGGCCACGTCCAGCCGGTTCTTGCCTGTGCCGAATCGGCCCCCTGACAGGTCCCGGTCCTGCATGGACAACGACACGTCCAAGGCGATGATGATGTCGATGCCCTCCACCTGCTCGGTGTGCTTGACGGTGTGGCTCGACTGGGGTCGGGCCAGGGCCAGCACGAAGAGGGCCAGCGTAATGATGCGCAGCACGGCGGGCACCTTACGCAGTCGACTCAAAAAGCCGGGACCCGCGATGAGCAGATCTCTCAGGCGTGAGAAAAGGAAAGCCCCCTGGCGTTTCTTCTCTTGGTGGAAGGCCACCCAGCACAGCAGGGGCAGAAGCGGGATCAGCAGCAGCAGAACCCAGCGGTTGATGAACTTGAGCTTGAACAGGTGCACCGGGAGGGTGGACTCGATGGCCACCAGGGTCGTGAGGCCCACCACCAGCAACAGCAGGTACGGGAACAGGTGGTTCCAGAAAAACGTCAACCGTGCACGGGAGCGGCGCACCGCCTCGGGGTCCACGGGCTCGGGCTCGGGCAGATAGGCCGGGGGCGGCGGCGTCACGGGGCCAGGAGCCTGGCCTGGCGGCGCCGGGTACTGCGCCTGGGACGGGTACTGCGCCTGGGGCGGGTGCTGTCCCTGGGGCGGGTGCTGCCCCTGGGGCGGATGCGGATAGCCGTTATCCACGACGCGCCTCCGTCGTCGGGACGTCTCCGCTGCCCTTGTCGTCTCCGCTGTCCTTGTCGTCTCCGCTGCCCTTGTCGTCCTCGTCGACGGGACGCGGGATATGCTTGGTGGTGTGTACGATGTGCTCGGCCTGGGCAACGATGCGTTGGGCATCGGCCAGAGGCGGGATGTACTTGGCGAACTTCACCAGGTCACAGTCGAGCAGGAACTTGAGCAGCTCGTCGTGGGCCACTCCCGTCAGGGTGATCGGCTGCATCTCCTCCATGAGCTCGGTGGTGGTCAGCTCCAGGGAGTCGAAGCCGTAGCGGTTGCCCAGGTACTCGCGGATGGCCTCGGATACGCCGAAGTGGAAGGGCTTGAACTCTCCGCGGTCCAGATAGCCCGCGCTCCGCAGGGCCACCAGCTTCTCCAGGGCGATCTCGTGGGCCGGCCGGCGCGGACGGGGCGGTACCACCCGGGCCCGGCGGCGGCGTATCAGAAAGAACAGCAAAAAGCCCAGGGCCACTCCGGCCAGGACTCCCGCCACGATGAGCAGGATGACCTTCAGTCGGCGGTCCTCCACCAGGATCTCCACGGGCGGGGCGTTCTTCTTGAGCTGCGGGTGGGGCTCGTTGGCCAGGACCGAGGAGATCTGCTGTACCAGGGGCTTGGTGGTGATCACCAGCGCGGGCATGGCCACCGGCGAGTTGGGATCCAGGCCCTTGTACGCCTTGCGTGGCACCACGTAGGTGATGGGAATGGCCGGCAGCGTCACCTGGCCCACGCCGAAGGCGGCTATGCGCAGGGTGAAGACGTGCTTGGTCTTGTCGCCGTCGAGGCGTTCGGTGCGCACAGCGGGGCGGCCCACTCCGGAGAAGTCTCCCAGATCGAGGCTGGTGGGCAGGTTTACTGAGATCTCCGCCCGGGCGATGACCGCGACGCGCACCCGGAGCACATCGCCCACGTAGATTTTCTTCTTGCTGTCCACGTCGATGCTGGCGGTGGCCGTAGGCTTCCAGCCGGGCAACAGCTCGGCCGTGGGCGGCTGGACCGGCGCCGTCGGTTTCGCCGGAGCGGGCGTCGCGGTCGGCGCGGGCGTCGCGGCCGGCGCGGGCGTCGCGGCCGGCGCGGGCGTCGCGGCCGGCGTCATGCCCGGCTGCATGGCCGACGGTTTCGCCGGAGCGGGCGCAGCGGTTCCGGGCGCCGCCTGGGCCCCGGGAGCCATCAGCAGCGCCCAGGTCAGCACGGCCATGCTCACCGCGCGCCTCATCGCCGGACCCTCTTGCCCCGGGCCTCGAAGAACTGCACCAGGGGCGACAGGAAGGGTTGATCCGTGCGGATATTGATGAAGTCCAGCTTCAACCGCCGAAAGAGGGACTCCCGCAGCTCCCGCTGGCGCAGCACATAGCGCCGGTACTTGCGCCGCATGGACCAGCCCGCGTGCACCGCCTCCACCTCGCCGGTCTCCGGGTCCTCCACGAGCACCACGCCCAGCTTGGGGAAATCCTCCTCCAGGGGGTCGGTGATGGTGACGGGGATCAGATCGTGGCGCTTGCCCGCTACCTTGAGGGCGTGCTCATAGTCCACGTCGATGAAGTCGCTGATCAGAAATGCCACGGACTGGCGCCGGGCCACGTTGCCCAGAAACCGCAGTCCGCTCTCCACCCGGGTCTTCTTGGAGGTCGGCTCGTAGCTGAGGATCTCGGTCACCACCCGCAGCACGTGCTTCTTGCCCTTTTTGGGCGGTACGAATTTCTCCACCGTGTCGGTGAAGATGATCAGCCCCACGCGGTCGTTGTTCTTGATGGCCGAGAAGGCCAGCAGGGCGGCCAGCTCGGCGGCCATCTCCCGCTTGACCTGCTCCCGGGAGCCGAAGAGCCCCGAGCCGCTCATGTCCACCAGGAGCATCACCGTGAGCTCGCGCTCCTCGACGAAGACCTTGACGAAGGTGTCGTTCATGCGGGCCGACACGTTCCAGTCGATGAGCCGGATCTCGTCCCCGGGCTGGTACTTGCGCACCTCGTCAAAGGCCATGCCCCGGCCCTTGAACACGGACTGGTACTGGCCGGCGAGCATATCGTTGACCAGCCGCTTGGTGCGGATCTCTATGTGTCGCACCTTGCGTATGAGCTCTCGGGGCAGCATAGGTTCTACGGAATCTCCACGTGGTCGAAGAGGCGCTGGATTACGTCTTCGGTGGAGATCTCTTCGGCCTCGGCCTCGTAGGTTAGCACCAGGCGGTGGCGGAGCACGTCCGGGCCGATGGACTTGATGTCCTCGGGGGTGACGTAGCCCCGGTGCCGCAAGAAGGCGTGGGCCCGGGCGGCGAGGTTCAGGTAGATGGACGCCCGGGGGCTGGCGCCGAACTCGATGTAGTCGGCCAGCTCCGCCAGGCCGTATTCGGCCGGGTTTCGGGTGGCGAAGACCACGTCTACGATGTAGTCGCGGATCTTGTCATCGATGTAGATCTGGTTGATTACGTCCCGGGCGTTCATGAGCTTCTCCGGGTCGATGACCTTATTGAGCTCCTGCAGCACTGCGCCGGTCATGCGATCCATGATCTCCCGCTCCTCCTGCTTGGAGGGGTAGCCCACCCGGAGCATGAGCATGAAGCGGTCGAGCTGCGCCTCGGGCAACGGATAGGTGCCCTCCTGCTCGATGGGATTCTGGGTGGCCATGACCAGGAAGGGCTGGGGCAACTTATAGGTCGTGTCGCCGATGGTGACCTGCTTCTCCTGCATGGCCTCGAGCAGCGCGGACTGGACTTTGGCCGGGGCGCGGTTGATCTCGTCGGCCAGGACCAGGTTCGCGAAGATGGGGCCCTTCTTAGACGAGAACTCCCCTGTGGCGGGGGTGTAGATCACCGTACCCACGATGTCGGCGGGCAAAAGGTCCGGGGTGAACTGGATCCGCTGGAAGTGCGCGTCCATCACCTCGCTCAAGGTGGACACCGTAAGGGTCTTGGCCAAGCCGGGCACGCCCTCGATGAGCACATGACCGCCGCACAGCAGCCCCACCAGGACCCGCTCCACCATGTAGCGCTGGCCCACGATGACCTTGCCCACCTCCCCCAACACCGCGTCCACGAAGGCACTCTCCTTCTGGACCATCTCATTGATCACCTTCACATCGTACTGCATGGGCTCTCCGTGGGTTCCGCTTCCGCTTCCGCTTCCGCTTCCGCTTCCGCTTCCGCTTCCGCTTCCGCTTCCGCT
>JAOZUO010000042.1:45458-56015 GCA_029938605.1 Deltaproteobacteria bacterium
TCCGCGTTCGGTCGATAGGCTCTCACTACCAAGTGCGCGAGTTTACTAGCATGGGTTCGACGACAGGTACAACCCTTTGACCACCAGGATCATTCCCGCAAGATCAATACGTCCAGCACAACCCAACCGTTCTGCACGGAATCGAAACCTCGTATGATCTCGGATTTGCTAGATTGGAGGAGAAAGGAGCTGATCAAAGGGGATGACGAAGTCGAAGTACCGCTCCTCTTCCACCCGGTGATCGAGCTGGCCGTGGTAGACGAGGGCCGTACGGATGGAGCGATCCGGGTCTGGCCGTAGACGGCGCAACTTCTCCTGCATCTGGGGGATGACCGACAGGTTGATGCGCTTTTGGCGCTTGATTTCCACCACATAGGTGGTTCGCTTGGTGAGCAGCATCAGATCCACCTGACAACCCATCTTCCGCTTCGTGGGCGTTTGCACGAAAGGAGCCGCCGCCAGAATCGGCGTGCGCCCAAGCTGAAGGTTGTGCGTCAGGGTGGAGAGGTTGCTCAAGACAAGGTTCTCTAGCTGCAACCCGGAGATGGTCTCCCACCCGGGCATCTGCTCCAGGGACAGCTCTGCCATTAACCCCTTTTCGATCCGCGTCCGGTGGGGCTCGACATACCGCAGATAAAACCTCGCGTAGTTGTCCCGTAGCCGGTACCGCTCCTTGCGGGTATCGACCCCGGTTCGGGGGCTGAACACCACATCCCTGGACACGAACCCTCCGAGCGCCAGATCCGCCAGATACTCCGACATGTGTCCACTGCTCTTTTTGCCCAGGGCAGCGCTGATTTCCCCTTGGGACTTACTTCCGTGGACGAGGGAGGACAAGATGTCCTGGTAGGCGGTCGCCCGTTTGCCAAATACATCGCTGAAAATCTGCTCGAACTCGCGAAACAGGATCCCCCCGGGCCGGAAACACAGGTGCCGAATGTTCTCCTCGGCAGAAATCCCGGGATCGATCTCCTCCAGGTACTTGGGAACCCCCCCCGTCACCGACAGCAGAGTCAGTTTCTCGCCCGGGCTGATACGCGCACGACGACGGCCCCAGAAGCGATCGCACTTGTGCAGAGGAAGCTCTTTGAGCACGATGTCCCACGAATCTCTCCCCACGAACCCCGTATTCCGCAGGATGTTCCGGTCGATCCACGCTGATACTGAACCGCAAAGCACGAGGATCAGCTTGGGGTGCTTGCGCTGCATCGCATCCCAGGCCCGCTTGAGGCGTCCCGGAAAATCCGGATCGTACCCTCCCATCCACGAGATCTCATCCAGAAGGACGACGGTCCACTCGTCACGCAAGACGCTGGCCAGGAGCTCGAAGGCCGTGGACCAGTCCTCCAGTGGCAATCTTGGCAGGTCTGTCTGGCTCGCGAGCTGCTGGGCAAAAAAGTTCAGTTGATCTCCATTCGATAGCCCGGGTCTGGGCCCAAGCCCCTCGAGCTCGAGGAACCGAGCAGCCTGCTTGCCGAACTCCTTGATCAACGTGCTCTTGCCGATCCGACGTCTGCCCCTACAGGTAACCAACGACGCGGTGCGTTTCCGCATTAACCTTTTCAAATCAGCCAAATGCCGCTCTCGGCCTACGAACATGGCAACCTCCCTGGTAACCGTTTCTGGTCGCCGGATTTGGAGGACAGGTCACGAGGGCCTGTTCTTTTCGCGCCCGACAAACAATGAATATTCTGGCGCCAAAACGACATGATGTCAATTTGACGCCCAAAATATCCTCTTTTCTCCGGGCACCAAAATAGCAAAGCGCGGGTCGAACCAGTGGATCATCGGTTCCGATCGGTTCCGCAAGGAGTTTTGACTGTCCTGCTGATCCGGGGCCTGATATCGTTTCGGCATGAAGATTCGGAACGTGTTCCGGTGCGTACCCATCGGGCTGTTGGTGTTTTCTCTGGCTGTGGTTGCTTGTGGCGAGGAGCCCGTGATCGCTCCGCCTGCGCTCGATACGACCTGCAAGGGTCTTTTCGGGAGCCCCAATGCCAGCACGGGGTTGGACACCGACGTCTGCTTTCCGCGGATCGAGGGGGTCCGGACCTGGACGCCTCGGGCGTGGGATGCGGCCGGCTTTGCCGAGCTGCTGTCGTGGACGTTGGACGATCCCCCCCCGGTCCAGACGGAGAATCCCTACGAGACGACCCCGGACCTCGCGCCGGACCCGAACGCTGTCTGTGCGGTCATGGTGACGGGGGACCACACCTATCGTTTGGAGACCTTTACGGAAGGAACCGTGGCGGCGAGCATTGAGGCGGCGCGGACCGCCGGCGGATTCATCACCCACGGCGGCGTTTGCGGCGCCTGCTCATCGTTGGCCGATCTTGAGGTTTACGCCCGGATCCCGGATCAGACCGATCCGGTTCGGAGCTGCGCCATGTCGAATCTGGGCGCCCCCGTCGAGGACACCGACGTCTGCATTCAGGAGGCGGTGGGGTTCACCCCGCCCTGCTCCCGCGTCTGGGCGTACAACGCCATCAACGACGGGGAGCTCTGCCGGGAGATCTGTCTGATCAGCCTGATAGACAACGAGCCCTACAATCAGGAAGACGGCTCCATCAACGCTTGTCTCCAGTGTGATGAGGATGTCTCCGGCCCGGTGTTCAAAGCCTCCGCTGGACGAACGCGCCGCAACTCGGGCCTGGCCTCGGCCATCTGTCGCCCCTGCGAAACCGTCTGGCGCATGGACCACCTCTACGAGTAGCCCCAAACCGCGGAAAAACCATTGACGCAGTTTTCCCGCGGTTTTGCTTGATTGGAAATTGATCCGGTCACACGTCGCGGACGTGTTCGAGCAGCCACCCACGCAGCCGATCGAAGCGGAAATCGTTCGCGTCGAAAAGCGCCATGAAAAAGTCGTAGGCCTTGAGGTTGTCGCAGTCGATGAATTGACCGTTCATGCGTAAGAAAGTGTCGGTGACAAAGAATGCGACTCGCTTGTTTCCATCCACGAAGGGATGGTTCATTGCGAGGCTCTCCAAGAGCGCCGCGGCCTCGTCGATGAGGGTCTCGTAGTATCCGAGCTGCGGTCGCATGAGCGCCGATTCGAGCGCCCCCAGGTCTCGGACACCGTCTCCGCCGCCGAACTCCACGAGTAGAATCTCGTGCATGGCGAGCGCTTCGACAAGCGTTGGGTACTGTCTCACCTACTTGGCCAACAGCTTGCCGAGCTGACGATTTCGCTCCACGCTTGCGCGGAAGTTGGCCATCACACTCGCCCGCGGCGTCTGGGAGTCCCGGTTCTCCAGGTACAGGCGCATGGCGTCCTCCAAAATAGCCTGGAAGTGCCGGCCCTCTTCCCGAGCGACCACCCGGAGCCTCTCAAGCAACGCCTCATCCGCCTGGGAAGCGAACTTTTTCTTTGTCGTAGCCATGGTGATCCTAGCGTAGCAAGTCAGCTAGATTCGTCAAGATGTTTCAAGTTACGCAACACCCGAGCGCTCGAGCGAGGGGTAGCGGATGGTACTCGCTGACAGGCTTCGCGGCTCCAGTTTCTTCCTTTTGGTCCGGTCTCCGGAAATGAGCTTTTTGTAGGCACCATCGGCAGGGCTCGCAAGCGCGCTTGTTATTGAGTGGTAGCTCACATGTACTTATCAGTGATCTATGTCACAGATCAATGGTTGCTAGGATTGCCGATTGACCAGCGCTGACGCACGTGTGAGGAACCGCAGTCTTCTCGGGGTTTTGTGATCGAGGCTCAATTTTTTTGTCACAAAAAGGGGGTAAACATAGGGCAATGGATCTGCTTATGTAGGGTTGAGCTTGTGTATTGGCAGAAGGAAAAACCGCGATGGTAGCGCCTTCTTCTCCCGTGTTCGTCAGGAGGCCGCCCAGGCGCAGCTCCAAGTGATACACGCGAGGCTGCCCATTCTCCGGGCCCGGCGACGCCGAATGTCACGCCCTACGCATCCCCCCCTCTCGGCTGCTTGGAGCCACTCGTGCGTCAGCGCTGTCTGGAGTGGGAACTGATTGACGGTAGTTGGTAGCTTGTACTACAATCCAGCCAAGATTTGGGAGATCGGCTACATTTGCATAATACTGTCGAAATATAGGCCACCCGGCCCATAGCGAAACAGACGGGTGGGGCAGAACCCACAATGCTGTCCCCCAAACAAGCGACCGGAAAAGAGAATGATCATGGCGAGAATGTTGACCTGGATACTCGTGCCCATACTGCTGCTGGCGCCAGCCTGCCCAGGCGAGGACTCGTCAGACGGAGACGGCGGCACCGATGCCTCCGCGGATGCGCGGATCGTGGACTACGACGGTCACACAGGTGTCTGTCTCGTCAGCGCTGATTGTCCTCCCAACCACTATTGTGATCTCGGCGTCTGCCTGAGTGACTGCGACCAGAACACCCCCTGTGGAGGAGGTATGGAGTGCAGCGCACACGGGCGTTGCTTGACCAGCGACGAGGCTGACGAGGATCCGCCGCTGGCCGAGACGCGCGACGACACGCTGGTCGTCACACCAAGCACCATCCAGTTGGAACGGGACCAAGAGCAGGTGACCCTGTCCGTGTCATCGGAAGGTGGCTCACCCTTCCGTTTCCGCGCGGCCTCGGGGGTACCCTGGATCGGCGTCAGCCATCAACAAGCGACCGACTCCACCGGTCAAACGACAGTGACCGTGGACATCAGCCGGGGGAGCCTCGACAACGGGAGCTTCGGTGCTTCCGTTCGCGTGGTCTCGGATATTGGTACAGTCGTTGTGCCCATCGCCGTGGAGCAGGGGCTGGGCGGGCGATACGCAGGGACCCTGGAGATCGTGAGCACCGGGCTCAACACCCGGCTGCCCTTGATGCTGGACGTCAAGGACTTCGGCAACGAGCTCTGGGCACGAATTACACCCGAGGGCTCTCCGACCTTCAGCGCCCCCGCCACAGGGATCGGAACGGTCGACGCCAGCGGCAA
This sequence comes from Deltaproteobacteria bacterium, assembly GCA_029938605.1. Lineage (GTDB taxonomy): Bacteria > Myxococcota_A > Polyangia > HGW-17 > JAJRWW01 > JAJRWW01. The sequence goes on from JAOZUO010000042.1 coordinate 50,381, forward strand.
TCTGGTGGTGTCCGTGAGTGGGCTGCTCAACCGCGAGACTCCGCTGGGCGAGTGGCGCTCAGACTACTTCGGTCGCCCCGTGGGACGCACCGTGGTGTTGACCATGGCCATTGGGGAGAGCAACCGCCTGAGTGGCACCTTCGAAGAGACCATCACCGGCATGTTAGGGGAGCCGTACACGGTCTCTGGTAACGTATTTCTAGCCCGCCAGGGAGGAGAGGAGCTGTTCGGGAGCTTCCTGTTGCCTGGCGCTCCCCAGGTCCCGAACGCGGTGGTCACCCCACGCACCCTCAAGCCCTGGTGCATGGAGCGTCTCATCTGCCCGAACACGGGCAATGTGCCCACGACAGGTGTGTGTGAGAACGCTTCACAGTGTCTCACTCCCTCGGATCCCGGTTGTCCCACCGAGCTGGAGATGGCTGTTTCGTTCATGAACGACCCCGACGCCGTTTCCATCTACGGTCTCTTCAGCGACGCAGTGACACAGAATCAGGGATTCCCCACGTACATCGTGGGCTGTTGTGCCGATTCCCTGGCGGACGCCCTGGAAACCGATCCGCCGGGCCCGTCGGGCTGCGCGGCGAGTTGCATCGACCCGCACGCAAACGAATGTGTGCTCACGGTGTTCGAGCAACACCTGGCCCAGGGCGGCACCGACCCGGGTGCCCTCGACGGCGAGATCCAGGCCCTCAAGGACCGGATCGTCGCGGGCACCTTCGTGGCCAACGACCAACTCGTAGACATGTTCGAGGCCAGGGTATACAGCCTCGGAATCCAAGAAGAGCTGTCCCGGGCAAGTGACTCCCTGTACACCTACGCCTGGATCGAGAGGCAGCTGTTCGAGGCTCCCCGGCTCAACGTGCTGTCCATGATGCCGTTCCAGAAGATGGCCACCGATGATCGGTGGGATCTGTTCTCCAAGCTCTTCGGTACCCTGGCCAGGAGCCAGCAGTCCCTGGCGCGGGAGGCGCTGCTCCGCCGCCGGATGCCGAGCGCAGATCCGGAGGCGCTGCGCACCGAGCTCAACGGCTATGCGGAGGTTGCCTATCTCAAGCTCACTACCCTTGGAGAGGTATTACGGCGCATCATAGGGACCCAGCCCACGCCCACAATCCCGGACCTGGCGTCCGCTGGCGAGTCGCTCCGAGCCATGGCACAGACATGCGCCGAGCTTGGCAGCGGCAGGAACCCACTGGGATTCTCCCCGGAGTATGTTCCGATCATCTACCGCGAGGGCGCCGCGGGCCTCACGAACTACGAGCAGTACTTCGAGGAGGTGTCCAGCACCGCTCTGTCGCTGGCCGAGAACCGGGAGGACGCAGCAATCAGCCAGTGGCGTCAATTCGAGGACAGTGAGTACCAGCTGTCGAGCGAGCTGCTCAACGTCAGCACCCAGTACAACGATCAGCTCGCCGCCATCTGTGGAAACGACCCCGGCACTGGCGAGCCCGACGTGGAGAACTGCGGCACCGAGGCGGGTGAGATGAAGAACGAGCACCTCACCATGCAGCTCGAGAATGAAGGCTTGCGCTTGGCGCAGCAGCGGATTGACAACCTCAAGTCCCAGGTGCAGATCGAGCTGAACCGGGCGAGCGCCATCTCTTCCGTGCGCTCCGATAACATCAATATGATCCTGCAGACGGGCGAGAAAATGGCCGCGCTCACCATGGCAGACTCGATTCTGGCCGCGGCCCAGACCTTTCTCAGCATCGCGTCAAATTCGAGCGTCGGAAACGCGGGCGCACCCATGGGGATGGCTGCCGCTTCGGCGATAATTCAGGTGTCGCGGGGAGTCCTTGCCGCGGAGAAGGATCGCCTTCAGGCCATGCAGGGCGCACACATGGAGGCGTCCACCCAACAGATCGAGGAGATCAACTCCCTGGCCACCGTCAAGACCATGCTGCTGCAGATGTCTACGCTGGTCATCGAGCAGGGGATGCAGTCCATCCGGGTCTCCCAGTCAGCTGGTCGCATTGCCGTGCTCCAGGCCAAGGTCAAAAGACTTCAGGCAAACATGGAGGCGTCCATCGCCCACCAGGACAACGCACCGGTCAACGATCCCTCCTACCGCCTGGCACGGGACAAGAGCGCCATTGACGCGGAGTACTACTTCGAGATCGCCCTCGCCGAAGTGTACAAGACCGCGCGCGCGTTCGAGTACGAGACGAACCTGACCTACCCCTGCATCGAGAGCAAGCTCTACGAGATCCGCTCAGCCGCCGACCTGCGAGCGTTCATGAGCATCATGGACTTGAATTTCACCCGCTACCGGGACGCCTACGGAAACCCGCAGCAGTATGTGGACGAGATCTCGGTGCGGGAGGACATCCTGGGCATCAAGCAGACCATCATTGATCCCTCCACCGGCGAAGAGGTTTCTCCCCAGGAGCAGTTCCGACGCGTCCTGTTGGCGGCGAACAACCTCGACCCCAACGGTGACGTTTTCCTCGATTTCACCACCTCCATCGCCGAGGGCAATGGCGTCTTCAACCACCAGCTCTGCAATGACCGCATCCGCTCCATCCAGGTGATGCTGGTGGGCGACTTCTTGGGGGACAACGAGGCCGACGTGATGCTGGTACAATCGGGCTCGTCCATGGTTCGAGCCTGCGACCCGGAGCTTCAGGGCGCTGCTGGCGAGTTCGTGGAGTACAACATCGACGAGAGCTCGCTGGGCATCCAAGCCGGGATCAACAGCTACGGTCTGGCGGCCCCCTACACCGGGCTCTATGGCAACAGCGTCGCGTACTCGAGCTGGCGCCTGGTCTTCCAGGACGTCGCCAACAATGCCGACCTGGACCTCACGCAGCTTGATGACATCGTGATCAAGCTCACTCATGAAGCCCTGACCCTGAGCCAGGGGTCCTCCATCAACTACAACCCGGTGTGCACCCAGTAGCCAGGCACCAACGCAAGGAACAGTACAATGAATAGCAAAAAGTACTTCTGGCTCACGCTCCGACCGGTGGCCTTCATCTCTGTTGTTTCTCTAGCCCTGCTAGGCTGCGGCGGAGACAACAACGACAACGACAATGCGACGGACGGCAGTATCGAATGCGAGGAGGGCACCTTCCTGGGCTGCGACAGTGACGATCTGATCCTGTGCGGCATTAACGGTGACACCTCCCTCCGCGTGGCCTGCGGATTGGCCGGCTGCAACGAGGAGCACGAGCGCTGCAACGACTGCGACCCCAGCGCGGCGGTGAGCTGTCAGGGCAACCGAGCGGTCTTCTGCAACGAAGATGGCACCGAGGCCGCAGGCGGCGAATACTGCGAGTGGGGGTGCGACTCTGACGGCACGACTGCCTGGTGCTACAGCTGTAGCCCCGACCAGGCGCAGTGCCGGGGCGACGACCTGGTGACCTGCGACAGCGCGGGTGAGATCTCCTCGTCCGAGACGTGCGCCAATGGCTGTAACGCCGACCGAGGCGCCTGCAACGACTGTCTGCCCCTAGAAGTCCACTGCATAGACGATCAGCTCGTCGGTTGCGATCCCGATGGTCTCGTGGATGAGGCAGAAGACTGCCCAAACGGTTGCGACGAAGTTTCACTGAGCTGCATGTGCGCCGGCAACGAGTGCCTGGACCCCAACACGATGCAGGTCTGCGACGCTACCGGTCTGGTCTCCGGCACAGAGCTGTGTCTCTTCGGCTGCAGCTCCGACAGCTCGGATGCCTGGTGCAACGACTGTGTTCCAGACACCACCTACTGCGAGGGTGACGTGCTGCACACCTGCGACAGCGTCGGCCATGTGGCCGACTCCTTGGATTGTGCGCTTGGCTGCAACGCCTGGTATAGCCCGCCAAGGTGCTACACTTTCGCCCCCAAATATGACTACACAGAGGGGTTGTACGCTGGCGTGGACGCGTTCAATCCCAGCACTTTGGTGACGATTGACACTACGGCGGAGACAGTACAGGAGGGCTCAGGCCCGGCCCTCACTCCCTCCGTGCATGGCGAGGTTCTGCAGACGGGCGGCCCAGATATCTGGGTTATCTATTTCACCACCGTGAACATCGGCAAATCCGTCCGAGTTATCGGGCATCGAGGGCTCGCCATCGTCGCGAGCGGTGACATCACCATCACGGCCCGAATCGACGCCTCGGCTCACGGCAGTACCCCTGGGCCCGGGGGGGCCTATTCTCCGTCTGGAGGTGGGACCGCCACCGGAGACGACGGCAACTACTACTCTGCCTGTGAGTTCGATATCACAGGCGCTGCCGGTGGTGGACACACCGACCACGGAGGTTCAGGAGGAAGCTTGGGAAGCGGTAGCAACTCCTACTTAGCTCCAGACGGTGGTCTGGCATTCGGTGCCGCATGGTTGCCAGGAGAGCCGATCATTGGAGGTTTTTTTGGTGGTGACAACACATCCTCCATTACTGCCGGAGGTCCGGGCGGAGTCATCCTGCTGACATCCGCAACGCAGATCTTGATCGATCCTACGACTTTCATGTTCCTCCCATCGAATGTGGACGTATCAGGAGGTGGTGGTCAGTCAAATGGTGCAGGTGGAGGCTCAGGTGGTTCCATTCTCCTCGAAGCTCCCGTGGTAAACATTGATGGCAGGCTCTTTTCCGTCGGCGGCGGCGGAGCCTGTGGAGCGTCCAGCAATGCCGCTGGTGAAGATGGTAGGGACGGTGGAAACGGGTGCGACACCACGCCACGTGGTGGTGACGGTGGGTACTCAGATGATAGACCAACTAGTACCTCCGGTGGAGTTGGGGGATTCGCACTTTGCGGCGCAGCGCAAGCCAACCCTGGCGGCGGAGGAGGATCGATCGGCAGACTCCTTGTGCGCACGGGACCGATGCCCAATAGCCTGATTCTCGGATCAAACGCAGCCTTCCGTACAGAGCGCTGCAACGGAACCGTCTGCACTGAGTTCTTTGTTCCCTTATGAGTAGGTCGATTCCCGGCAGGTTCCTAGCGAGGTCTGGATGTCGATGGCAGGTGCTCGTGGCTCTGAGGTGTGCTGTTGAGACTGCGAAATGCTTCGGTACTCATAATCACTTTGTGCCTAGTTCTGCAGGTGTCTGCCGAGGCACAGGCTGCCAAGTCTGGCGTTTCCCCTGGCGTGATCTCCCTGCCCAAGGGACCTGGATCCGTTTCCGGACTCGGCGAATCCTTCAAGCCGGACCTGAACACAGGCTCGATGACCTACAGAGTGCCGCTCAAGGTGCCGTCCGGTGTGGGGGGTCTCACGCCATCGGTCGCGCTATCGTACTCCTCTGGCGGTGGCAACAGCGAGGTCGGGTTCGGCTGGTCGCTCGGCATTCCCAAGATTCAGATCCGCACTGAAAAGGGTATCCCGAAGTACGACGGCTCTGATATCTACACAATTTCTGGTGTCGGCTCTGGGGAGCTCGTGCCTCTTGCGAGCGGATTCTACCGGCTCGAAATCGAGGGCGCGTATATCCGGGCACAGCAAGGCCAGGCCGGCTGGGAAGTGCGCGACAAGTCCGGCAAGATCTACCGATTTGGATACACCGTAGAGTCTCGCACCGAGAACAACGGCCAGGTCTTCGCGTGGTATCTCACCGACCAGTACGACACCCTCGGAAATCACATCGAGTATATCTACGAGCATTACCTCGGCCGCCCGTACCTGAGGTGGATCCGCTACAATAACTTC
>JAOZUO010000147.1 GCA_029938605.1 Deltaproteobacteria bacterium
GGGGGGGGGGGGGGGGGGGGGGGGGGGGGGGGGGGGGGGGGGGGGGGGGGGGGCTGGGGTGTAGTCGATGGACTGCGAGCTCAAGACTGTGTCGCTTGCGGCGTCGTATAGGGTGAACGTCAAGAGGTCGGGATCGGCGAGGACGAGGCGGGTGCTGTCCGGGAGGCGGTTGATCCGTGCCACGTATTGCGGCAGGGCGGTGGGGGTCGCGGCTAGGGTGTTCAGGTCGATACGTTCGAGCAGGCCACGGTCCACCGAGTAGATGGAGCGGTGGTCGTCGAGCACCGTGAAGTGGTGCAGGGCGTGGTCCCCGAATTCGATGGCCGTGGAATCTCCCGTGGCCATTTCAACGGCGTAGAGCTGGTGGTTGTCGCAGTTTTCCACCGACACTACGGTGTAGGCCCCGTCCCGGGTCATGAAGTAGTAGGGCGCCAGCCGGGGCAGCTCGATGATGGAGCTGTCGAGGGTCTCGGTGTTTACGGACAGGAGCCAGTGGTCAACGTAGTAGGTGCTGTCCGGGTCCAGGTTGGAATCCTGGCAGTCGGTGACCCAGATCTTTCCGATATCGTTGGAGGCGCCGTCCCAGCCCAGGGCCTGATCGCTCGTGGGATCAAACACCGCCGCGCCCGCGCCCCGGAGGTCGCCGCGTAGGTCCAGCGTGTCGGCGTCGAAGACGTACATGCGGGCGTTGCAGGTGGACGTCTCGAAGGTGCAGCCCGCGAAGATCAGGGTGCGGCTCTGGGGGTTGAGTCGGAGCGATGAGCCGCCTTTGATCTCCAGATCCGAGGCGTGGCCCGCCGCGGCGATGGTCGTCTCCTGGAATGGAAATCCGGCGGTGAGATCCACCCGGATCATCCGCAGGGAAGACTGCTCCCAGGCGCCATATTGTCGCCTCGAGATGGCGACGTAGAAGGTGCTCGAGTCGGGTTCGGCCACGACATCGGCGAGGGCGTCTGTATCGTTGAAGGACGCGGTGAGACCCGTCTGGCGGTCGTGTACAGTGACCGTGAGCTGCTCCAAGGCGCTGGTATAGATCCACCAACCATCGGTCTCCCACAGGGCCAGGAATCGGCCCGAGGGCGAAAAGCGCACGGTGTTGGCCGGGGCAGGGGGCGTGTAGGTCCACTCCACCTCGAAATCGGGAAGTCCGACGCCCTCCAGGTGGGTGATGAAGCCGGTCTCGTTCCGGTGGACCACTACGAGCTTCCGTGGATCCTCCAGCAGCACCACGCCGAAGTCGCCCGAATTCCGGAGGTCCAGGCCGTTGGTCACCCCGCCCAGGGTCGTGTCCAGCGCGAACAGCTTCCGTGAGCGGAGCTCAGGGGTCTCGCCGCCGCCGCCGTACCACACGGCGCGCACCGCGATGATGTATCGGCCATCGCCGGTCAGCGCGAAATCCTTGCCGCCCACCACCACCTCGGTGGGGGTCTGTACCTCGGAGAAATCCACTTCGATATCACCGATGGTCTGCTCTCCTCCCGGGTCGTTTCCGCCTGGGGTGGACTCCTCGTCGTTGGCCTCTCCCGATGTGGCCGCTGTGAGCAACCCCGCGACGAACAGCGCGAGTAGCTGGCCGGCTCGCCGTAGATTCCGAAAACCAACCGGTCCTAGAACCTCAGATACATGGTTGTCACGCATGACTCCTCCAAGAGCGATAGATGGTGTGAGCAGGGTTCAGTGCATGCGTCATGCCACAGGATGTTGGCGCCATGATTTCAGGGTGTTGGGAGGGAGCGAAATCCGCTGGAGAGGACGATCGAGGCAGTGATGTCGCGGTTGGTCACCTGGGCCGGAGAGTCCGGGGATTCGCGTGGGGCATACGAGGCGGAAATGGCAGGTGGACGACGTGCTCATCGAAGCGTACTGATCCCCCATTATCCCGATTGACGGATCCCCGAGCTCCGCTCGCTTTGTCTTGCGAGGCGTCGTATTATCCGTAGGTCTGCATGGGAGGATCATGAAATGAGACTGTGTCTAGCGATTTGTTTCACGGTGGCCATGGTGTTGGCGGTGGGAGCCGGCTGTTCGGATGACGATGGCGCGCCGGACCAGTGCGGAGCGAACACCTGTAATGAGGGCGTGGGGGGCGGCACCTGTGACGACTCCACGGGGGTGGCGGTGTGTACTTGTAACGAAGGGTATACGGGCGCGACCTGTGAGGGCTGCGCGTCGGGGTATGTGGACACCGATGGGGTCTGCTTGCCGTTGACCTGCGGCGACGATAGCTGCAACGAGTCCAACGACGGGGGCACCTGTGATGACACCACGGGGCAGGTGCTGTGTACGTGCAACACCGGGTATCTGGGACCCAACTGTCTCCAGTGCGCGGCGGGGTACCATCCGGGGGCGGGCGGGGCCTGTGAGCAGGATGCCGGTACGCCCTGCGCGCCCGCCACGGGCGGATCCACGGGGCCGGTTCAGGCGCCCACCCTGCGGCAGACCCTGCCGGCGAGCTGGGACGAGAACTGGCTCGCCGCTCCGGCCGTGGCGGATCTGGACGGAGATGGCGCCATGGAGATCATCGCCGCGAGGCACTCAGTGCTCTACGTATGGGAGAACACCGGGGAGCTTCGATGGCGCGCGGCCTGGTCGCATAACGCCTCGGACTCCGAGGATCATGGCTCCAGCCGCATGTGGTCCTCGCCGGTGGTGGCGGACTTCGACAACGACGGCGACCTGGAGATCGCGGTGGGCTCTGACGCCGACAGCTCCAGCGGCGTGAACGTGGCCGTGTACGATCACCTGGGGGAGCTGCTGCCGGGCTGGCCCCAGCACTTCGGCGGCTCGGATGAGGTGCGCTCCATCTGCGGTGGTGACCTGGACGGCGACGGCTATGTGGAGGTCGTGGTGAACAAGACCAGCGCCGGGCCCACCACGGCGGTGTACCAGCTCGACGGCACCCTGCGCGCGGGTTGGCCCCAGGTGGACCACGCCACCTGTGATCCCCCGGATCCCGCCGAGGAGTGCTGGGACTTCGGCGGTTACAACCAGAACATCGGCGTGGCGGACATGGACGGGGACGGCTACCTGGACGTGGTCTCCTCCTACGACGCTATCGGCTTCGGCATCTTCCACGGCGATGGGAGCCCCTTCCCGACCCACGAGAGCTTTTCGGACCGTGTGATCACGGCCGTGGAGGCGTACCATGATCTGGCCCTGTCTCAGCAGGGCTGGGGCAGCGGGGACCGGTCGGAGTTCACCTACAGCCCGCCGGCCATGGCGGACATCGACCGGGACGGCGACCTGGAGGTGATCCTGGTGGGGGACCACGAGCACTCCAGCTCCACCGAGAATCAGGGCGTCACCTTCTGGTTGATCAACCATGACATGACCCGCCCCACGGGGTGGGAGTGGCCCAAGGACACCGATCCGCCGCTGAGCGGCGGCGACCTGGGGCAGAACATCGTGCCCACCCGCCCCTCGCCGTCGATAGGCAATATCAACGACGGGGAGTCCCTGGAGATCCTCGCGCCGGCCTACGATGGCCGCCTCTACGCCTTCGGCGCTGATGGAACCCAGCTGTGGAGCTACGTCTTCGGCACGACGGCATCTCCCTACAACGGCGCCGGAGAGGCGCTCATCGCGGATCTCAACGGCGACGGCATCCCCGAAATCATCTTCACAACCTTCTCCTCGGGGGCGCCCCGGGAGCCGGAGATCCCGGCCCACCTGATCATCCTGAACAACAACGGCGCCGAGCTGCACAAGATCGAGCTCTTCGGCCGGGGATCCATGGCCGCGCCCACCATCGCCGACATCGATGGCGACGGTCAGCCCGAGCTGATCATCTCCCTCAAGGACACCCTCGGCGGCGGCGACGGCGGCGTCCAGATCTGGGACCTGCCCGGCTCGGCCAACAACTGCATTCAATGGGCCACGGGCCGCGGCAACAACCTCCGCCAGGGCTACTCCGACCTGTAGATAGCTCCTAATCAGGGATTCAGGAGCTGGCGGGCGATGACGAGGCGCTGGATCTCGGAGGTTCCTTCGTAGAGGCGGTAGACGCGGAGATCGCGGTAGTAGCGCTCGGCGATGTTGCCGCGCATGTAGCCCATGCCCCCGAAGACCTGGACGGCGCGGTCCGCCACGCGACAGGCCATCTCCGTGCAGTAGAGCTTGGCCATGGAGCACTCGCGGGTGACGCGTTCGCCCTGGTCCTTCTTCCAGGCGGCCATGCGCACCAGCCCCCGGGCGGCCTCGATCTCCGTGGCCGAGTCGGCGAGCATCCACGCGATGGCCTGGTTGCGGGCGATGGGCTTGCCGAACTGCACCCGGGTGTTGGCGTGGTCGATCATGGCCTCAACCAGGCGTTGGGCCGCGCCCACCGCGCTGGCGGCGATGGAGAGGCGACCGTGGTCGAGCACCCGCATGGCCAGCCCGAACCCTTCGCCCTCGGCGCCCAGGCGGGCGTTCGTGGGGACCCGGCAGTCTTCCAGGATGACCTCCGCCACCTGCGTGCCGTGCAGCCCCATCTTGGGCTCTATGCGTCCGATGGTGAGGCCGGGCGTGTCCCGCTCCACCCAGAAGGCGGTGAGCCCCTTGCTGCCCAACTTGCGATCCACGGTGGCCATGACAGTGAAGTAGTCGGCGCGGTCGGCGTTGGTGATCCAGATTTTGGAGCCGTTTAGGATGTAGTGGTCGCCATCGGCGGTGGCGGTGGCGGTGGTGCGCAGGGAGGCCGCATCGGACCCCGCCTCGGGCTCGGTGAGGGCGAAGCAGCCGATCTTCTCCCCCGAGGCGAGGGGCGGGAGGTGGCGGCGTTTCTGCTCCTCGGTGCCGGCGTACAGCAAGCCCAACGAGCCGATGCCGTTGTTGGTGGTGATGAGGATCCGGAAGCACAGGTTCGCCCGGCTCAGCTCCTCCATGACCACGCACAGCCCCACCGCCGAAAGGTCGAGCCCACCGTACTGTTCGGGGATGACCAGGCCAAAGAGGCCCAGGTCGCGCATGGATTGCACCACGGCCTCGGGGATGTGCCCGGACTCCTCCACCTCGTCGGCGATGGGGTCCAGCTCGCGCTGAACGAACCGACGCACCGTGTCGCCAAACATACGCACATCTTCAGGGAGGTTGAGATCCATCAGTCGTCACCTTCACCGTCACTGTAGTCGTAGAAGCCGCGGCCGGATTTGCGGCCAAGGTGGCCCTGGTCCACCAGGTCGCGCAGCAGGGCAGGGGGCTCGAAGCGCGGATCCCCGGTCTGGTCGAAGATCCCGCCGCGGGCGGCGAGCACCACGTCCAGACCCACCAGGTCGGCGGTCTCCAGGGGGCCCATGCGCCAGCCGAAGGCGCCCTTTACGCCACGGTCCACGTCTTCGGCCGTGGCGACGCCCTCCTGGACCAGGCGGATGGCTTCGTTGGAGGCGGTCATGGCGATGCGGTTGAGCACGAAGCCCGGGAGGTCCTGCTGTACCTGCACGGGATCGCGGTCCAAGCTCCGCACAAGGGCCACCGCCGCGTCGAAGGATTCGGTGGTGGTGCGCTCTGAGCGAATCACCTCCACCACCCGCATGAGCGCCGGGGGATTGAAGAAATGCAGCCCCAGGAAGCGGCCCGGCTCCTGAAGTGACTCGGCCAGGGCGGTGACCGGGACCCCGGACGTGTTGGTGGCGATGAGCGCCGTGGAGGATACGGCCCCCTCCATGGCCTTGAGGATCCGGCGCTTGAGCTCCGGGTCTTCGGGTACTGCCTCTATCGCCAGGACCGCTTCGGGCTGGGGTTCGGCGGCGCCATCGGCGCTGAGCACCGTCCGCACCCGGCGTAGGACGATGCCGGGGGTCTCGCGGATGTTTCCTTTTTTCGCCAGCTTCTCCAGGGAGGGGCGCATGCGCTCCAGGGCGCCGTCGAGCACTCCCTGATCCACATCCACCAGCGTGACCTCCCGGCCGGCCTGGGCGCAAACCTGAGCGATGCCGGCCCCCATGGCGCCGGCGCCCACCACGAGCACGGGTCCTTGCATAGTGCGTTTCTCCTGTCCATGATCCGGTTCTGTTCGAGTCCCACAATAGACATGTGGCGCGAGATTCCGCAACAACCGGCCCAATCTAGCGTCTCCAACTAGTAGTCTGTCGTGTGATTCGGTCAGAAGCGGAGGTGCGTATGAATGACAAGAGCGAGGCGAATGGAAGCCCGCGGGGCAATTTTGCGCCGTCGATGGTGATTAATCGCCTGGTTGTGGTCTTGGGGTTGGTCTTGGTCCTGGGGCTGGGGTTGGGGCTGGCGGTGGCGGGCTGTGGCGACAAACCGTCGGGCGGCGGTGCGGACGCGGGGGGTGACGCCGAGGTCAGTGGCGACGCTGTGGTCAGCGGTGACGCCTCCGGTGTGTTGCCGGACGGCGGGGCCACGGGCGTGAGCCTGACCGTCACCGCCCAGGCCGTGGATACCTGCGGGGTCTGGGAGCCCATGCACCAGCCCGAGCTGAGCTACCAGACACCCACGAATATCAAGCTGGGCATCCTGGCCGTGGAGCTCATGCGCTCCCACAAGGATCCGGAGCCCGTTTCCCTCGCCCTGGCATCGCCCCTGGTGGAGGTGGACGCCTCGGCGGGGGGGACGGTGCTCACCATGGACACGGGCGCCATCCCCGCCGGTACGTACACGTACATCCGGCTCAAGATGGCGCACACCATTTATGAGCTGCAGGCTACTGCTCATGGGGTGATGACCGCACCGGGCACGCTGGAGATCGACATGGCCCTGTCCAACCACGAAGACCCCGAAGGGCAGGTTCGGGCCCAGGGGCAGTACGTTGCCACCTTCAGCGCCTTTGGCCAGGAGTACTCCTTTTCGGGGACCACACCCTTTAATTGCACCCTGTCGGAGTGGGGCGGAATCGCTTTCACTGCCGGCACGGACTTCGTGGTGCGGGTACCTTTGCCCGGTGGTCCCCTGGTGGTGGACCACGGCGCCGCCGCGCCCCTGACCGTGGACCTGGATTTTCCCATGCGCGACGCCTTCGCCTGGCGAGACCTACCGGACGCGGGATTCGCTGACGGCGTCCTGGACATCTCCCAGCCTCCCGGGCCGGTGGAGCTGCCCGACGCGCTGGTGGAGTGCCACCTCCTCATGGCGGATCGGTGCGACGGCGAGGCGGTGAATCCCATCCACCCGACCTGGCCCATGCCGGACTCTTCCATCACCTTCTGCTCGGACGGCCAGCAGATCGCGCCCTGTCCCGCTCCCGGGGAGGCCGGCTACGGCCAGGACGCCCAGTACACGGTGAACACGATGGACTACGACATCGGCGCCGAGGTGGTCACCGATTTGGTGACCGGCCTGGACTGGCAGCGCGCGGTACCCCCGAGCTCCTACGATTGGTGGGAGGCCCGGGACTACTGCGCGGAGCTTACGCTGGACGGCCAGGGAGATTGGCGCCTCCCGAGTCGAATGGAGCTGGTGTCCCTGCTGGATTTCGGCGGCCTGGATCCGACCATCGACCTCGACGCCTTCCCCGCCACGCCGAGCGACTTCTTCTGGACGGCCTCGCCGGTGCCGTTTTTGAACCTGGCCTACGGCGTCCGCTTCGAGCTGGGCTTCATCTATGACCACGACCCCCACGGCAGCGGTCGGGTGCGCTGTGTCCGGGCGGCCTACACACCGCCCCAGCCGCGCTTCACCTACGACGCCGACACCGTGACAGATCTGGGCACCGGTCTGGTGTGGCAGCGGGCCCACCTCGCCGCGCTGACGTGGCTCGACGGGTTGGATGCTTGCGAGTCCCTCGACCTGGCGGGCCAGACCGACTGGCGCCTCCCCACCCTCAAGGAGCTCCAGACCCTGGTGGATGATCGCCGGCTCCAGCCCTCCATCGATGTAGTGGCCTTCCCGAACACCCCCGCCGAGTGGTTCTGGTCCAGTACGCCCATCCAGTTTCCGCCCAACGAGGCCTGGGCCACCAGTTACACCGACGGTTACGCCTCCATCCACGCCTTTGACGAGCTTCAGTTGGTGCGCTGCGTGCGGGACGAATAACCCGTTCCGAACCTGCGGGTTTGTGCGGTATGGTCTGCCTCGGAGGTACCCATGCGTATGATCCCGGATCCAAGTCGACGTTCCTGAGCGGGGCTTTTTTAGCGGGGCCTACGGTACGCAGACGTTGACCCAGCGGGTTTCGCCGGAGGTCAGGTGCTGCTCGAGCTTGCAGTTTGGGTAGGCGGGATCGGTGCAGTCGATGTCCGTGCAGCAGCGCGCCCGGCAGACGCCGTTACAGAACAGCGAGCGGCACTGAGTACGGCTGGTACAGGCGTCTCCCTCTAGGCCCGCCCCGGGACTGGTAATGAGCAGACACAGGTTGAGGTCGTTGACCCCGAAGTTTCTCTTGGCGCAGTAGAACTGATCGCCCTGGTAGTCGGGACAGTCCGACACATTGCAGCAGTGGTCTACGCACATGTCTCGCACGCAGTCAGTGGTGCCGTCCTGAAAGTAGTCGTAGCAGGTGGGGTAGGCGGGGTTCGTGCAGTCGGCGTTGGTCGTGCAGCCGGTGTCTGGGGTGTAGTAGGTGAAACAGAGATTCGCCAGGCAATCTCCCGGGGATCCGGTGGTGCTGCAGCCAGGAGAGCCCAGGGGATCCAGCCCCGTGCCTGCGTCCACGCACATGGAGCGTGAGGAGATGGTCTGGCAGGCTTGGCTCGGCAGATGATCGCAGTCGTCGTGGGTACAGCAGGACTCCAAACAGGCGCCGGCGAAGCAGTCATCGCTGCGGCAGTTACTGTCCTCGCCGCAGTTGTCCCCGAAGCGACCGTCGCCCTGGGTGGCGTCCAGCACCACGCAGACATCCACCGAGTTGACGCCGCCCGTGGAGTCGTCGTAGGGCCGACAGCCCCAGCCCGGCGGGCAGTCGTGTTGCACGCAGCAAAAGTCGGTGCACAGGTTGCCCATGCCCGCCAGACAGAAGTCGCTGTCGCAGCCGTTGGTGCAGCTCTCGCCTATGTCCCCGTAGTCGTGCGCGGTGCAGGACCCGTTGGGCGGATCGCAGTCGTAGCCAATGGCGCAGTCGTAGTAGCTGGTGCACCCCGGCAGGCAGTATCCGCCTCCGTCGGTCATGGCGAGGCCGTCGCTGTCGCACACCGTGGTGGGTGGGTTGCAGTCGCTGTCGGCCGAGCAGTCCCGGGGCTCGCAGTGGTACAGATGCCCCGGGGTGATCAGGTCGCAGCGATCCGCGGCGTCGCAGTCGGCGTGGGTTTCACATCCCGCCACACACTCATAGTCCTCGCAGACCGTGTTGGGCGGGTCGCAGCCGGTGTCGTCCACGCAGGCGGGCGCGTAGCACAGCCCGGTGGAGGTCTCGCACTTGGGCAGCTCCTCGGGGCAGTCGGTGTCCGCCTCGCAGGGCTCCAGGCAGACGCCGGGGGTGGGATCGCAGTTCGGGTACAGCGGGCTCGGGCAGTCCGACGCCTCCTCGCAAGGGGCGCCACACCTGCCGAACCGCTCCAGGTTTCCGTCCATCTGGCAGTTGGGCTGCGCCGGGTCCAGGCAGTCCTCGTGGGATTCGCAGGAGGCGAAGCAGATCCCGTTTTCGTCACAGTTGGGCAACTCGGGCGGACACTCGACCTCATCGCCGCAGGGGCCCATGCAGCGCCCCGTGGAGGGGTCACAGTTCGGAAGATTTGCGTCGGTGCAGTCGTCGTTCGTCGTGCAGTCCGGCTCGCACCAGCAGCCCCCGCAGTGCTGACCCGGCGGGCACTCCTCGTCGAAGACGCACGCGCAGGAGCCGCCCGCGCTGCCTGTGTCGCAGCTGCTGCAGCCTGCTCCCATCCCCATCACCAGCAGAATCAATACCGACCCAACCGCCGCCGCTGCTCCGATGATCCCTCTCCACTGCTGACCCATGACACGCTCCAACCTATTAATGATCAATGGATCAACTGTACGAGAGGGGGGGAAGAAAAGTCAATCGGAGAGGCCGCCTAAGCTAGCAACGAAGCCTACAACAGAGCCTAGAGGGCGAAGCTCAGGTCGATGGTGGTCGGAAAGCTCCACCAGCCGGGTTTTCGTTTCAGGGTGGTGTCCTTGAACTGGGCGTAGGTCGGATTAAAAGGATAGATGCCGAGGGACAGGCGCTGCGTCACACGGATCCGGAGGCCGAAGTTGAGGCGTGCGTAGAAAGTGGCTTGGCCCGCGCCCAGGTCGAAGCCGAGGGGCAGGGCGAACCGACGGCGGGCGTCCACGTCGAAGTGCAGATTCAACCGGAACACGCCGATCCAGCTCGCTCGGTGGTCTTGGGTCTGGTCCTCTCCGCGGTGGATCATGAGGTGCGCGCCGGCGGCCAGCTCCAGCACATCGAGGATCCGCATGCCCACCAGGGCCTGGATATTGCCGCCGTCGGCGAGCAGTAGATCGCCGCCGCCTTCCACCAGCCCGATGAGGCGGATGGAGGAGCGTCGGCGGGTGTGATGGCCGAAGATGGAGCTCGTCTTGCCCGGTGCGGCGTGCAGAGACAGGACGGGCGGCTGGTTGGAGGTGCCCGGGGGAGGAGGCGGTGGCGGCGGTGGAGGAGGAGCAGAGCGCTCGGCGTCGGTGGCGCTGTGGGTTTTCTGGTCGTCGGGCCCAGGCCCAGGATCGGGTTGAGGCAGCCCGTCGAGGATGTTTCGGTTTCCCGGAGGATGAACCCTGCCCGGGCGACGCCCGTGGTGGTGCGGTCGGTTCACCCGTACGCTGCCGCCGCCGCCCCTGGGCCTGAGCCCGCGCACCCGTACGCCGCTGCCGCCCCTGGGCCTGAGCCCGCGCACTCGTACGCCACCGCCACCCCTGGGCCTCAGCCCGCGCACTCGTACGCCCCGGGGGAAGATCCCTTTGAGATTGAGCTTGCCGCCGCCCCCTTTTCCACTGGCGAGGGCGGCTACCACGGCCACCGTGACCGCCACCACGGCCACTGTGACAAACACCGCCGCGTAGGTCTTCCCTCCGCTGAGGTTTTTGACCTGGGCTGACTTGATCTGGTCCCAGGTCCATCCGTCCTTGGGCGGCGTACAGCCCTTCTTTGTACAAACACCAGCACGATTCACGCGGAGTTGGTGACCTCGGTACCAGCTCGTGAGGCGATTGTTTTGGGTGTGGAACCTGATCTGGCTCCGGGGACCGAAGCGCACGGGTTTGCCCTTGTCGGTTCGTAAGATGAGCTCCCCGTTGCGTAGACCGCTCTTGAGTTTTTGGAACTGGACCGCGGGGATGTCCCGGGTGGTGAAGCAGCCGGCGATCAAGGTGGCCGCGCCGAAGATGAGCAACTTGTACATCAATTCTCCTCAGACCCGCGCAGCCTTCGTCCATGGTAGGCGCACCAGGTGTTGAGCTGATATGCAATGCACGTGCCACCGGCCCACGACGAGATTCCGGGCAGTTAGCGCGTCGGAACCGCGTCGGAACCGCGTCGGAACCATGGAACCGATGCCCCGGAGCGTTAACCCGCGTTCACGCTATGAAGCCCCGTTCACAGTGTTGGCCTGATTGGGCCATTGATTGCGAACCCACCGCCACTCGTTGACATTTCATCCTCGCTCTGGTGTGATCTAGCGTAGGCCGATCCCGAGCTGTTGATTTTTCTGGAGGAAGCGAAGATGACCCGATTTGTAGCGCGCCGCGTGGCGCCGGTGGTTGTGGCTGTGGTTGGGCTGTGGGTGTGTTCCACCGGCCTGGTGGCTTGCGCCAATGATTCTAGTGGCGGCGGTAACCTGAACCAGAACACGAACCTGCCCCCCTGTCCGGAGGGTACGGTGCTGAACATCACCGCCTGCCTGCCCGTGTTCGATGACTGCCCGGCGCCCGACGAGATCCCCGTGATTGGAGGGGGCTGCGTGGGCGTGGGCGTACCCAACTGCGCCGAGGGGCCCGGCTGCGCCACGGACTTCGCCGATGACGGCGTCGGCGGTTGCACGGCGGTCCTCCCGGCCTCGGACTGCCCAGACGGGGAGATGGCGCTGCTCGGAAGCACGGCCTGCGTGGCCATTCGAGACTGCGGCACTGCCCCCTGGGGCAACATCGTGGGGGACGCCTCCACGATCTACGTGGACGCCGGGTACACCGGGGGCGGCAATGACGGCAGCGTGGGGGCGCCCTTCCAGACCCTGGCGGAGGCTGTCGCGGTGGCCTTTGACGGCGATCACATCGCCTTGGCCGAAGGTGACTACATCGAGTCCGTCTCCGTGGACCTCCCCCTCACCATCGAAGGGCGTTGTCCGGAGCTGGTCAGCCTCGTAGGCACGGCGCCCGGGGGAAACGGGGTGCCGCCGTTGACGCTTACGCCCAACGCCACCGGGATGGTCCTGCGCGGCGTCCGCATCTACGGCCCGGGGCCCGGGATCGTACTGAACGAGACCCAGGATGTGGTGCTGCAGGAGGTGGAGATCCTGGCACCCTCCGGTTATGGCGTGACCATGCAGCGGGGCGCCTCCGCCTCGTTGACGCGGGTGAAGATCGCCAGCGCGGGCTCCTATGGCGTGACCCTCTTCGGCGGCCGACTGGACCTGTACGAGACCGTGATCCGCAACACCCTGCCGGCCCCGAGCGGCTCGCTGGGGTACGCCATCAGCGGCGTCTGCGACTACCAGGGCACCGGTGGTTGCGTCGACGTGTCCATTACCCGCAGCCTCATCACCGACAACCGGGAGATCGGCGTGGGCGTAGTGGGGGGCTCCCTGGAGGTGGCGGACTCGGTCATCCGGGACACCCGCGCCAACGCCAACAGCGGCCTCGCCGGTGTGGGGATCCAGGCCCAGTGCGACACCTCCGTGCCCTCGTGCCCTGTGCTCACCGTGACGGGCTCGGTGGTGACCAACAACCGCAGCGCCGGCATCATGTCCATGTCGGAGTCCACCCTCATCGCGAACACGGTGGTCTCCGAAACCCAGGCCCACGAAAGCAATGGCCAGCGTGGCAACGGCCTCGTGCTCCAGTGCGATCCCTCCACCGAGGTGTGCGGTGACGTCACCGTGACCTGCAGCCTGGTGGACGGAAACCACACCGCCGGCCTCTCCCTGGTGGGTGTGCCGGCGCTGGTGAGCCACACCATCATTCGTTCCACCGCGGCCCAGCCGAGCGATTCCAGAGGCGGGCAGGGGCTGCTCGTACAGTGCGACCTGGTCTCACGAGAGTGCGCGGACGCCTCCCTGGTGCACGTGGCGGTGGTGGAGAATACCATGACGGGGATCTTCCAGTTCGGCGCCAACGTGGAGATGCTCGGGGGCTACGTGGCCTACACGGCTCCGGAGCCCTCCAGCGAGGAGGAGGGTGTGGGGTTCCTCGCGCAGTGTGACAACGCGGTCTCCAGTTGTCCGACGACGGTCGTCGACGGCGCGCTCTTCGAGGGATTCACCGCCGAGGGGTTCGAGCTGTTCGGCGGCACCTATGCCTTGTCCCGCACGGCGGTGTACGACGTGGCGGCCCAGGTCTCGGACGACGAGCTCGGCATCGGCATCTACATCGACGGGCGGGACGATGAAGCGCGCCTGGACTTGTCCTGGTGTGAGATCCGGGACCCGGTGATGGCGAGCGTCTTCTATGTCACGGCTTCGGGCGCGATTCTGCGCAGCCGTCTGGCTGGTGGTCAATACTCTCTCATCCTCGATACCTCGCCCGACGTGGTTCTGGAGCCCGGCAACGAGCTCGAGGGCACCGAGCGGGACGAACCCCTCATTCAGTAAAACTCGGCCCGTATGACCCAACCCGTATGACCCGACCCGACATGTCCAGCGTGGGGCTCACCGCGCATTTCACCGCCTACGCCTGGCACTTGCTCGGTGTGCCTGAGGCACATCGCTTCGCCACGGGGCGGGGGCGGCTGTTGCACCTGGTTACGACCCCTGTGCGTAAGCTGGCGCCGGTCCTGGGCTTCGCCGACCCCCTGGAAACCCTCCTGGCATCGAGGCACCTGCTGCTCGAGCACGTGATCCGACGGGAGGGCGACACCACCTTCGTGGAAATCGCCTCAGGGCTCTCGCCTCGGGGTACGGCCTACTGTACGGACCCGGACGTGGTCTTCGTGGAGGTGGACCTGCCGGACATGAGCGCGTTGAAGCGGCGGCTCGTGGGCGACGCGGCGGGGGTGGGGCAGCACTTCGTGGAGGGTGACGCCACGGATCCGGCGCTCTACGGGGCGCTGGTCCGGCTCGTGCGGGATCGCGGGCTGGTCACCGTGGTGACCGAGGGGCTCAACGCCTACCTGTCCCGGGCGGGCCTCGAGTCCCTGGTGCGGAACGTGGCGGATTTTCTGCGTGAATGCGGCGGCGGGCGGTTCGTGCTGGACATCAACCCGGCCGACTCGTTGCTTCGGTTCGGCATCTTCGGTCGCCTGGTGGTGGGGGCCATCCAGACCGTGGCGCGGTTCCCCGTGACGCTGCCGGTGCAGAGCGGTGTCGATGGCGTGGAGCTTCTGGAGGAGGCCGGATTTACCCAGGTCCAGCTACACGATCCCCGGAGCCACCCCGCCTGTGCCGGCCGCGACTTTTCGGACACCCGCGGCACCGTGCTGGTGCTCGAGGGACGCATCGAGTAGCGTTTCGGCGGTTCTGGTACGAATGTACCGACGGTCGCTTGCCATCTCGCGGATCGCTCTGTTAGTTTAACCCGCGCATAGACAAACGTTCAACCGCCTCCACGGAGAGCGGAACCGAACCAGGAGACTGCTGATGACGAAGATAGACCTTTCCGGAAAGAACGCCATCGTGACCGGTGGCTCCATGGGCATTGGGAGCGATATCTGCCGGGTGCTCGCCGCATGCGGCGCCAACGTGGCGCTGAACTACCGCAAGCACGCCGACGAGGCCAAGGCCATCGGTGCCGACGTGGAGAAGGCCGGCGGCAAGTCCATGGTGGTCCAGGCGGACGTGGCCTCCTTTGCGGACGCGGGCAAGATGGTGGACGCCGTGGTGTCCGAATGGGGCACTCTGGACATCCTCGTGTGCAACGCGGGCATCAACTGGGACGGGGTCATCTGGAAAATGAAGGAGGAGCAGTGGGATCAGGTCATCGAGGTAAACCTCAAGGGATACTTTAACTATATCCGCCATGCAGCACCCATCATGCGGGAAAAGAAGTATGGCAAAATCGTGAACATCACGTCCATCAACGGCAAGCGCGGTAAGTTCGGGCAGTCCAACTACGCTGCCTCCAAGGCCGGGATCATCGGGCTCACCAAGACCGTGGCGCGGGATCTAGGTCGGGCCAACATCAACGTCAACGCCGTGGCGCCGGGCCTCATCGAGACCGAGATGATGAAGGACGCCCCTGAGAAGGTGAAGGACATGGCGCTGTCGGAGATCCTCGTGGGGCGGCTGGGGCAACCCGATGAGGTCGCCAACGTAGTGGCCTTCCTGGCGTCTGATCTGTCGCGGCACGTTACCGGGCAGGTTATCAACGTGGACGGCGGGCAGTTTCTGGGCTAAGGCCCTCGCTGCTTTCGCCCTGTGGCCTGCGCAGCACATGAACACCTAGGAGACGACGACAATGATCGAACTCAAAGACATCGTGGCCATCAGCGCTGTACGTACCCCCATGGGCCGCTTCGGCGGTACCCTCAAGGACATGGCCGCCTACCATGTGGGCGCCGTGGCCATCAAGGAAGCCCTGAAGCGGGCCGGGATCACCGGCGACCAACTGGACGACGTCATTTTTGGCAACTGCCGTCAGGCGGGCAACGGTCCCAACCCGGCGCGGTCCGCGGCGCTCTTTGCCGACGTGCCCGCCGAGGTGCCCGTGCAGACCATCAACATGGCCTGTCCGTCGGGAATGCGCACCCTCATGCTCGCCGCCCAGGCCATCCGGTTGGGCGACGCGCAGATCGTGATGACCGGCGGCATGGACTCCATGTCCACCATCCCGTACCTGCTCAAGGGCGCGCGGTGGGAAGGGTTCAAGATGGGGGACAAGACCCTCATGGACGGCTGGTCAGACTCCATCGATCCCGTGGCCGGCTACGGCATGGGCATGACCGCCGAGAACGTCGCCGAGAAGTACGACATCCCGAGGGCGGCCATGGACGAGTTCGCGGCCGGGAGTCAGGCCAAGGCGGCGGCGGCCCAGGAGAACGGTTGGTTCGACGAGGAGCTCACGCCCATCGAGATCGCTGCTACCCGCAAGAAAGAGGCGTATCTCTTCGGTAAGGACGAGGCCATCCGGGGCGGCACCACCGTGGAGAAGCTGGCCAAGCTGCGGCCGGCTTTCAAGCCTGACGGGGGCCGGGTCACGGCGGGCAACGCCTGTGGCATGACCGACGGCGCCTGCGGCATCGTGCTCACCACCCGGGACAAGGCCGCCGAGCTCGGCGCCACCCCGCTGTTCTCCATCCTCGGCTACTCCAACGTGGCCGTGGACGGCAAGTTCATGGGCGAGGGACCGGGCATCGCCATTCCGGCAGCGCTGGACGCCGCGGGCATGAAGCTCGATGACATGGACCTCATCGAGGTGAACGAGGCCTTCGCCGCCCAGGTGCTGTGCAACATCAAGATGCTCAACATCGACACCAAGAAGCTCAACGTGCACGGTGGCGCCATCGCCCTGGGCCACCCCACGGGCATCAGCGGCGCCCGCATCCTCGTCACCCTCCTGGGCGCCCTCAAGCGCACCGGCGGCACCCACGGCGTCGCCTCCATCTGCGGCGGCGGCGGCGTCTCCACCGGCATGGTCATCAAGCGCGAAGGCTAAGGAGGGAGGGGACGTAGTTAACTTGTTAACTTATTTGGGGTGAAAAAGGTTCCAACTCCCTGGAATCGTATTTCTATCTTCAATTCTAACTCAGGTGGTAGCCGTACATGGGGTGAGCTGCATTTATGGGGTGAGCCGCATTGATGGGGTGAGCTGCATTGATGGGGTGAGCTGCATTGATGGGGTGATTAAGCGCTGGAAGTTATTGTGTCTTTATGGTTTTGGGGTGGGTGAACAAGTTAACAAGTTAACTACGTCCCCTTTCCCGAACACACCACGGGGGAAGTGCGGATGCACTGGCGGGAGTTGTCCAGTGGCACGCCTGCGAGGCGGTCTTCTATCCAGTTGAGTTGCTCGGGGAGGGACCACAGGGCTGCGTTCACGTGGTCGGCGTCGGCGCACTCGAGGTACTCGAGGCGGTAGCCCTGGTCGCAGAGGGTGTCGAAGTCCGCGGCCTGGGTGGGCGTGTGGATCAGGTTGTCGTCCTCGCCGAACACCACCAGCATGGGGATATCACTTACGCGAGGGATGGACGTGGTGGCTGGGGAGTTTTCGCGTAGGTAGCAGGACCAGGGTTCGATGGCGTCCCAGTCGCCGGATTGGACAGCCGTCACAAAGTCTGGATTGTAGAGGTCCGCGATGCGTGTGGCAGCGTCCATTACGTCCGCGGCATCGCAAGTGGTGTCCATGGCCTCGGGGAGCCTGGTGGCCACGTGCAGGGGAGAGGCGTCGGTGAGCACCTCTGTGAGCGGCGCCGTTCCCTCGTACCAGCGGCGGTGGGCGGTGAGAATGGCCCCCAGGAAGAAGGTGCCTTCGTTGACGTCTGACACGGCGTGCTGGGCAAAGCCAAGCAGGTCCGTCAGCGGGATCATGGAGACGCCGCAGCAGATATCGATCTCCGGGGCGTAGTAGGGTGCCAGCAGCTCCGTGGCGAAGACGGCGTGGCCGCCCTGGGAGGCGCCCATGATCACCACCTGGGAAGTGAGCTTCACCGCCGTATCCACCACGTCCCTAACGAAGGGGCGCCCGGCTCGGACCATGTCCAAAGAGCCCATGGCGGTCTGCTCCATGGTGAGGTAGGCGTGCTTCAAGCTCGCATCCGCGTCGTCGGGGTCGAGGCCCACGTAGTCTGGCGCGAAGACCACGTAGCCCAGGGACGCGGTCACGTAGACGTGCAGGCTGTTTTCACCACCGAGGGCCGACGGAGCGCAGCCGCCGAAGAACCCGGTGGTACCGTGGTGAAACAGCACCAGGGGGAAGTCGCCCGTCAGCCCTTCGGGGGTCCACGGTACGCCGACCAGGCCCGTGGCCTCCACCTGCCTCCCCTTGTGCTGGGTGGTGTAGCGTACGTGGAAGACCTGGGCTCCGTAGGGGACGGGGGAGAGCGCGTCCGAGACGATCGACATGAGCCCGTCCACCATGACGCCCTCCATGGGGCTGAGGCCGTCCTCGGAGTGGTCGACGATTTCACCCACCTGGCCCGCGGGCAGCCATTCGTAGCCGGTGAGCCCACAACCGCCGGGATCGATGGGGGGCGGCCCGCTGTCATCGTCCGAGCACCCCCCTTGCGACAGCCCCCCGGCGATGACGGTCAGGAGAACCAGGCCGGTCCACAGCGCGTGTCTCTCAAGAGCTTGCATGATCACCTCATCGCGATCCGCTTACTTCGGTCGCGCCGGGTTTGGTCGCGCCGGGTCTGGGCGCGCCGGGTCTGGGCGTGGCGTGCAGTTCACCGCGGCTCCTTTGGGTATGCCTGTGCGAACTTCGGCTTTGCTACCCTTGACGGCCTCGAAGGGCTGGGCCCGGCCGCCGAGGTGCTTGGCCAGGTATCCCTCCGTGCGGGCCAGAAAGTCCATGCGGTTGGGCTCCCTGCGGAAGCCGTGGCCCTCGTCGGGGTAGACCACGTACAGGACCTTGCCGCCGCGGTTCCGGATGGCCGCCACGATCTGGTCGGATTCATGGATCTTCACCCGCGGATCGTTGGCGCCCTGGAAGATGGCCAGGGGGGTCTTGATCTTGTGCGCGTGGCACAAGGGCGACCGGTCCATGAGCATGTTGTAGTCCTTCTTCAGATCCCCAACGCGTGTGTTGAAGATGGCCATCATCGGCTTCCAATAGGGCGGAACGGATTTGAGCAACGTGATGATGTTGCTCGGCCCGACGATGTCCACGGCCACGCGGTACAGGTCCGGCGTGAAGGTCACCCCCGCCAAAGCGGCGTATCCGCCGTAGGAACCGCCCATGATGCCCACCCGCTTGGGATCCACGTTGGCCTTGGCGATGGCCCATCTCACCGCGTCGGTGAGATCGTGCTGCATGTTTTTGCCCCACTGCTTGTTGCCGAGGTTGAGGTACCGCTTGCCGAAGCCCGACGAGCCCCGGAAGTTCACCTGGAGCACCACATAGCCGCGGTTCGACAGCCACTGGACCCACGGGTGGTAGGCGTACTTGTCCCGCGACCAGGGGCCGCCGTGGACGAACAGAATCAGCGGCTGTTTTCCGGCCAGG
Source organism: Deltaproteobacteria bacterium (assembly GCA_029938605.1). Lineage (GTDB taxonomy): Bacteria > Myxococcota_A > Polyangia > HGW-17 > JAJRWW01 > JAJRWW01. Next base: position 19,141 of record JAOZUO010000147.1, read on the forward strand.
GGCCGGACGGGGCGCGTCAGGTAGCACACCAGCTTGAGCCCGTCCCGGGCGGGGATGATCACTGGCTCCATGGGGCTCAGCTTGTATCGCGTGAGGTCTGAGCGCGTGGCCACCAGCAGCCGGAAGGTTCGGGCGGTGCGCTCGTACAGGTAGTAGCGCACGGGCAGGGTCGGGCCGCCCACGGCCACCACCCAGCGCTTATCGTTGGCCGAACGGCTGGCGATGCCGAAGCGGTTGGACCCCGCCAACTTGCGCAGGGCGTCCAGGTCGGCTTTGAACTTCGGGTCGATGGCTTTCCACACCTTCTTCACGTACTCGGTGGACACCGCCTCGATGTGGTGGTCGTCGGGGTTGACCTCCACGCCGCTGAGGTCGGCGTCGGGGCTGGTGTAGATATCCGTGATCTTGCCGTCGGCCAGGGCGATGGTGTACAGGCGCGTCTTGTCGCTGCCCTGGTTGCCCAGGGCGATGATGGACTTGCCGTCTTTGGTGAACGCCGACGGTCCCCCCGACTCCAGCGCTGTCCAGGTGCGCAGGGTGCGCCAGGGCTTCTTCACGTCGTCGCGCACCAGGAGCATCTTCTGTCCCTGGGGGTTGATGGCCAGTCCGGCGCGCACCTGGAAATCAAAGTCCGCCACCCAGCTCAAGATGTTGCCGGGGTTCTGGGTGTCCAAGATCGCCTTCCCCGTCCGAAGGTCCAGTCGATACACATCGAAGACCCGTCGACTCCGCTGATTCATGGAGATCAGGATCGTATGGGGATAGCGCTTGGACACGTGTACGATGCCTGCCCGCACGCCCTTGGCCGGCGTCAATAGCCGGATCTTGCCCGTGGTAAGAACCACCTGGTAGATGCGGAAGTTCTCATTCCCTCCCACATCCTGCAGGTACAGGATTGACGTGCCGTCCGGTGTCCAGAAGTACGATCGAATCCCACGATAGGTATCGGTGGTCACCGCCTTCGCATCCTCTTTGCCCAGGGTTTGCACCCATACGTTCATCACGCCCTTCATCGGCGCCAGGTACGACAGCCGTGTGCCGTCAGGCGAGATCTGCAATGCCGACTTCTTGGGATTCCCAAAGATGACCTTGCGCGGGATCAGATCCTTGTCCACCCGGGGACGTAGGCCCGGATGACCGGGATCGGGCGTGGACTTGGGACAGCCACCCACCAAAAAAGCCGCGAGCAACACAGAAACCAGCGCACAACGCATATGGATACTCTCCAGTCTGAGGACTCGTAGGGTCAGGTGGACCCGAGGTCCATGTTTCATCGGCGCAAGAGTAACAACAAGGGTAGGGTGCTTGGCAAGAGGGCTTTTCTGACTTCGATCCGTGCCGTTCTGTGCCGGGCGCATACCCGATACGGGACTTATCCAAGGGACGCGTTGACTGAATCGTTGAGGTTTTCGCCGGCGGCGCAAGGCGCTGGTGTGAAAGCGTCATCCCAGTCCCTGGACTGGTACCCCTACTGACACAGCAACGCCACTGACCACTCATAGTCGACGGGCTCTCCGTCCCAGGT
>JAOZUO010000043.1:0-7467 GCA_029938605.1 Deltaproteobacteria bacterium
AGCCGGGATGCATCGGCGGCTTGAGTGATCAAGTAATATTCGATCGGGTCCTAAGGCCACTGCCTAAGGCCCCGTCTACTCCTTTAAGGGGACTACGTAGGGGTATCCGTGGCGCTGATCCAGGAGAGCGGGTAGGCCGTGTAGATCAGTGGGCAGCACTACCCGGACGATGGTACCGCGCTCCGGGGCCGGCTCCAGCTCGATCCATCCTCGGTGGGCCGAGATGATGCGCCGGGCCAGGCTGAGTCCGAAGCCGCTCCGCTCCCGCTTCGTGGAGAAGCCGGGGACAAAGAGCTGTGCTCGATGTGAGGTGGTGATGCCCGGGCCGTAGTCCCGCACCTCCAAGACCACCCGGGTGGCGAGGGGCGACCAGGGCCGGGTGCGCAGGACCAGGGGCGGCGAAGCGGGGGGCTGGGCCTCCAGGCCGTTGCGTACGATGGCCACCAGGGCTTCGTACAGAGAGGCGCGCTGCCCTTTGATATCCGGCAGGGCCGGCGCCGCGTCAAAGTCGATGCGTTGGGCTTCGTGGCCGGACTCGTCCCGGGCCACCTCCCGCGCCAGCAGGTTTAAGTTGAGCACCTCGGTGGGGGACTCGTCCGCCTCCAGCATGGAGCGTAGGTACTGTCCCCACTCCAACCGGAGCTCGTCCAGGCGAGAGGTCAGCTCGTCCAGGCGCTCCCAGAGGCCGTCGGCTGAAGCCGGGCCCAGGGCCGACTTGAGCCGGGCTGTTACCACGCCCAGCAGGTTGTGGAGCTGGGAGCCCTTGGCGTGAAGGGCTTCGAATACCTGGTTCCTGGCGTCCTCGGCCATGGCGGCCACGATGCGGCCGGTGACCACGGTGGAGGGGGCGCTCAGTGTGGCCACCAGACCATCCACTTCTTGGGCGATCTGCTCGGGGGAGGCGGCCAGGTCCAGGGTTCGCACGAGGTTTAAGTACGCGGGATCGTAGTGGGGTGACGCGGCCAGGGCCGCCAGGAACCAGCGCCTTGCCGCGGTCGTCTCCCCCCGGGTCAGGTATAAGACGCCCAGGTTGTTGGAGGCTACGGAGTGACCGGGTAGCCGTCGGAGCCCGGCCAGGTAGAAATCTATCGCCTGGGCCGTGGTGCCCGGCGTCTCGTCCAGTAACGCGGCGATGAGCAGATCGATGAGGCCGGCGTCTACGCCTAGGGCGTCGCTGTCCAGGCGGAGGGCCTGGGAGAGGAACCTGAGGGTGGACAGAGACTGATCCCGGGCGGTATCGGACAAAAATCGCCGACGGGCCAACCGCAGGGCGAGCATCAACCGCGCGGCGTGGAAACCCGGCTCCCGCTCCAGCGCCAGTCGAAGCAGCCGCTCGATCTCGGTGTTGGGGATCCCCGGAGCGTAGCGGGCCTGGGCAGCTGCCAGCAGGCGCGCCAGCAGGTAGTGGGGGTAGCTGTCATCGGGTCGCTGGCGCCGCAGGTTCTCGATGGTATGCTGGAGCCGCCGCCAGTCTGGTAGGATCCCTCCGAGGTCGCCGATGAGGCGCGCCAACCCGTCGCCTATGGGGTGCTGCAAAAGGGCGGTGTCTAACCAGTGGCTGGCGTCCTCGAACTCTCCCATAAGGTAGGCCGCCCGGGCGGAACCCACCAGGGATCGGAGGAACAGGTCCGGCATTTCGCCGCTGCGATCCCGGGCTGCGCTAAACCGTTGGGCCGCCTGGGTAAGATCCCCCGCCGCCAGGGCCGCGTCCGCCGCCACCAACAGACTCGCGGGATCTCCGGCGTGATCCAGGGTGCGGGTCACGATCTCCGCGGCGCGGACGCCATCGGCGCGCTCCAGCGCCATCTCGGCGAGGTGCCGGTGCAGGTCCACCCGGTCGGGCGACTCGGCGCAGGCGCGCTTCAAGGTCTGCTCGGCCAGCCGGTTCAGACCCATGCGGGCGAGTCGGAGGGCGAGAGCGACCCGGTGGTCGAGGTTCTTACCCTTGCTCATGGGGCCGGCTTCGTCGCTTGGGGGACCCTCATATCGGCGGTGGACAAGAAGCGGATCCGACCCTGGTGCATCACTACCTGGGTGCCGAAGGGCTTGCAGTAGGCGCGCAGGCGTCGCAGCAGGTTCTCGGCCTGGACGCGGTTTGAAGGACGAGGCGTGTAGTCTCCTCGGTGGATCATGGCCGGGAGTAGCTCCAGCCTGGCCAGCCGGACCCGTCGGCCGTTCTTGCCGGCGTTGTTGTTCTTGCCGGTGTTGCCGGCGTTGTTGTTCTTGCCGGTGTTGCCGGCAAGTGGCTGTAACTCCACCCGCAGCAACCCCGTACGTCGGTGGGATTTTTTGGGGTTGGAAAAGACGAAGTTACCCAGGCTGTAAACGATGGCACCGCCGCCGTAGTACTCCACTCCCTGGAGCACGTGGGGATGGTGCCCTACCAGCAACATAGCTCCGGCGTCGATGATCTTGCGGCCGAAGGCCTTGATCTTGCGTTTGGGGAAGTGGATCTTTTCGGTGCCCCAGTGCAGGTAGACCACCACGTTGGGGCAGACGTTTTGCACCGTATGACGCACGACCTTGACCAATTCGGACCAGCGATTCCACGGGTAGAGCGCCACCCGGGCGCGGCCGCGGTTGCCCTTGTTGGACTTGGTGGTGCCTGGGAGGATCGCCACACAGGTCCCGGCTTTCCGGAAAATATACGGACCCCTGGCTTCGGCCTCGGTGCGGCCGATGCCGAAGACCTTCACTCCGGTCCGGAGCAGCGCCGCCTGGGTGCGCAGCACGCCCGTGTCCCGGCCGTCGAAGGCGTGGTTGTTGGCGTTGGATACCAGGTCGATGTGCGCATCTTTGAACACCTGACCCGACGCCACGGGAGCCCAGAGGTTCAGCCGGGGCTCGGCGTACTTCGGGTCACCCGGCGCCAGCACGCCTTCGAAGTTGGACAGCGCCAGGTCGGCGGCCTTGAACTGGGGTGAAAAGAACCGCAGGGGGTTTTTCTTCCAGTCCAGACGCTTGAGGTTCGCCGGCAGTCCACGCCAGGTCATGGACACGTCCCCGGTGAAGGTCATGGTGATCGTCTCTGAAGGGGTCGTTGATGGTCCGGAAGCCTTTGCCCGGAGGGCCGTCCGGGGCGGATCCGCCTGCCCGACGTCCAGACCCCAGCCCAAGGGCAGGACCAAGGCGACGACCACGACTGTCCACCTGCGGCTCATGGTTCTGTCGTAGCCGGGGATGGGGCCAAACGCAAGTCCGTGTTGTTTGCACCGGCTCCCGGGTCCGCCAGTCTCCTAAGCGGTGAGGGCAAAAAGATGTCGTTTTCGTGGCTGTCAGTGACGTACTTCCCCTTATTCTCCCCACGAGGATCCTGTTTCATACTACCGTGGGTTGACGGATTTGGGATACCATTATGGGATCTGTGGGTGCGAGACCGTCGGTACCAGACGATTGTTGGAGGAATCATGACGTCTACATGGACCGCTTTGTTTTCAATCCTGTTTCTTGTGTCCGGGTGTGGAGACGACAGCCCTGGAGAGAACAGCAATCAGAACAGCAATCAGAACAATGTGCAGATCGTGTGCGGGAACGGGATGATTGAACCAGGCGAGCAGTGTGATGATGGCGAGCTCAACAGTGACTCCGTGGTCGACGCCTGCCGGACCGACTGCCGATTACCCTACTGCGGGGATCGGGTGGTAGACACGAACGAGACCTGTGACGATGGACAGTCCAACAGCGACTTCCTCGCCGGGGCCTGTCGAAACGACTGTCAGATCTTCCACTGTGGGGACGGGGTGGCCGACCCGGGCGAGGACTGCGACGACGCCAACGCCGCGGGCGGTGACGGGTGCTCGGATCAGTGCGTGGTGGAGGACTATTGGCAGTGCTCCGGGACGCCCAGCCAATGCCTCTGCCAAGACTACCATCTGGGGGACGATTGCCTACAGTGCCGCGTGTTCGTCAATCATGACAGCGGCGCCGCCGAGCCCGATGGTCTGACCTGGGCGACGGCTTTTCTAACCGTGCAGCAGGGGATCGACGCCGGTTTCGACGCTGGACCGGGGTGCGAGGTGTGGGTGGCGGCCGGAACCTATCAGATCATGCAGGCCTCCCTCTTCAACACGGTGGAGCTCCGTAGTGGGGTGGGGGTCTATGGCGGATTCGTAGGGGACGAGACTGAGCGGAGCCAGCGTGACTGGCAGGCCCACGAGACCATCCTGGATGGGGAGCATCCCACCGAGAACGCAGGGATCATCCACGTGGTGACCGCCGTGGACACCGTGGACGCCACCCTGGACGGCTTCACCGTTCGGGGAGGGTTCGCCCAGGGCCCGCGCTCCGAGGACAACCTGGGCGCCGGCATGCTGGCCTTCGGGGCGCGAATGACCATCGAGAACAGCCGGTTCGTAAACAACTACTCCACCGGAGACGGCGGCGGCCTGTACTCCTACGGGTCGGACCTCATCATCCGCAACACGGCCTTTGTGGAGAACTGGGCGAAAGGAGACGGAGGCGGTCTCCTGGCCGCGTGGACCTACCTGAGCTTGGACCGATGTGAAATCAGATACAACAACCCCGATGTTTTATTGCCCGGAAACGGTGGGGGCTTAAACAGTCAGGGCTCGGTGATAAGTGCAGTCAACACGCTCTTCGTGGAGAACCGCTCCGTAGAAAAAGGTGGAGGGATCTACTCCCTCTATTCGACGATTTCCCTGTTGCACTGCACCGTGGCGGATAACATCGCTTTGACTGGATTTGCATTTTACAATGATTCATACAGCGATTTGAGCATAACCAGCAGCTTGATCGCCGATAACTTTTTCACCGTCTTAACAGCGGACGCCACGGCGAATTACAGCGTGCTGTTCACGGGGATCGCGGTCGGTACGGGGAGCATCGTCACGACTCCCACTTTTGTTGCTGGAGCCGGCGACTACCATCTCGCTAGCGGCTCGGAGGGCATCGATCGCGCCGATGGCCTCGCCGCGCCAGCTACGGACATCGAGGGAAGCACCCGCTACGACTACGACGACTCCATGAGGCCCAATATCTACCAGTGCGTCGGTCAGCCGGGCTGCGTGTCCTACGCCGACTGCGGTGCCTACGAGTACCAGCCCTGAGACCCCGTTCCTGAATCAGCGGCTCAGCTGACCTTGGCGCCGGGGAGGGCGCGGTCGTCGGTGCCCAGGACGAAGACGCCGCTGGGGGACGTGGCGGCCAGGACCATGCCCTCGCTGACGCCGAAGCGCATCTTGCGGGGGGCCAGGTTCACCACGGCGATGACCTTGCGGCCCTGGAGGTCGGCGGGGTCGTAGTGGGCCTTCATGCCGGCGAAGACCTGGCGCTCGTGATCCCCCAGGTCCAACAGGAGGCGGAGGAGCTTGTCGGCGCCCTCCACGGGGCTGGCTTCCTTGACCAGGGCCACGCGCAGGTCGAGCTTGGCGAAGTCGTCGAAGGAGATCTCGTCGGCCACGGGCTTGGGGGTCCACGGACCATCGTCGGCGCCGGCTTTGGACTCGGCGGGCGCTGCCGCCTCGTGGGCCACACGTTGGGCTTCGATCATCTTCTGCACGGCCTTGAGCTTGATGCGGTCGGCCAGCCGTTCGAAGGGGGCCAGGTCCTGGTTCTGGATGTCGAAGGCGAGATCGGTCCAGGCCAGGTCCCCCAGGCCCAGGGATCGCTCCATGCGGGCGGACATCTCAGGCACGATGGGCTTGAGCAGAATGGCCAGCACCTTCACGAAGCTCATGGCCGCGGTGCAGATGCGCCGGGCCTCTTCGGGATCGTCCTTGATGACGTGGAAGGGCGCCCGGTCCTGGAAGTACTTGTTGCCCAGCTCCGCCACCTCGGAGATGAGCCGCACGGCCTTGGCGAATTCGAATCCGGCGTAGGCTTCGCCGATGGCCTCGAAGCGGGTGGCGGCGTCTTCGAATACGGGCTTTGCCTCGGCATCGGCGTCGCCCAGCTTTCCGTCGAGCTTGCGGGTGACAAAGGCGTGGGCCCGGCTCGCCAGGTTGGCGGCCTTGTTCACCAGGTCCGCGTTGACACGGTTGACGAAGTCCTCGAGGTTCAGGTCCAGGTCCGCGTTGGTGGGGCCGAGCTTGGAGGCGTAGTAAAAGCGCAGTAGCTGGGGGTCCAAATGTTCGGCGTAGGTCTTCGCGGTCACCGCGGTGCCTGTACGTTTGGACATTTTGGTGCCGTCCACGGTCAAAAAACCGTGTACCTGGACCCGGTCCGGGGTGCGGTAGCCGGAGTGGCCCAGCATGGCCGGCCAGAAGAGGCAGTGGAAATAGGCGATGTCCTTGCCGATGACGTGCACCACCTCGGCTTTGTCGTCACTCTTCCAGTAGTCCGCCGCGTCCAGGCCCTTGTCGTCGCAGTATTTCTGGGTGGTGCCTATGTAGCCCACGGGGGCGTCGAGCCACACGTAAAAATACTTGTCCGTCTCGCCGGGCACCTTGAATCCGAAATAGGGGGCGTCCCGGGAGATGTCCCAGTCCCTCAGGTCACCGTCTAAGAAGGCGCCCTTGAGCCAGTTGGCCGTGGTCGGGTGCACGTGGTCGTCCGCGTCGATCCACCCTGCGATCTGCTCTTTGCACTTGGATAGCTGGAAAAAGTAGTGCTTCGACATACGCCGCACGGGCGGGTTGCCGCAGATGGAGCAGTGGGGCTCAACGAGGTCGGTGGGGTCATAGGTGGTGCCGCACACCTCGCAGTTGTCGCCGAATTGCTCCTCGGCGTCGCACTTGGGGCACGTGCCGCGCACGTAGCGGTCGGGCAAAAAGCGCTGGTCGTGCTCGCAGTAGACCAGGTCCACGTCCTTGGTGTAGATGAGCCCGGACTTTTGCAACCCCTCGTAGATGGCCACTGCGTGGTGCTCGGTCTCGGGGGAGTGGGTCGTGTAGAACAGATCGAAGCTCACGCCGAACTTTGTGAAGTCCGCCAGGTGCTCCTGGTTGTATTTGCTCACCAACTCCTCGGGGGTGACACCGAGCTGTCCCGCCTTGATCTCGATGGGCGTGCCGTGGGTGTCCGAGGCGCACATGTAGATGGTGTCTCGGCCCATGAGCTTGTGAAATCGCACGAAGATATCGGTCTGGATGTACTCCACCAGGTGGCCGATGTGGATGTCCCCATTGGCGTAGGGTAGGGCGCTGGTGACCAATAGGCGCTTTTCAGGTGTCATGTCAGGTACCTCATTAGATCGTAGGATCTGGCACCTATGGATGCGGCATCGGGCAGCGTGCGTCAAGCACTGTGGCGGGGGTCGTGTAATTATCTGCTTGACCGTCTAGCCTCGACTTTCGCACTTTGGTTCTACTGCGAACGGCCGAAATCGCGCCTGGCTGCGTTGCTCGTCGGATTTTGTGCTCGATGTAGGTCAACTACACCTGCGCAAAATCCTCCTCGCGTTTTGCCAGACACGATTTCTGCTCGTTCTCGCTACGAAAAAGTGCGAGAGTCGAGTCTAGCGGCTCCCCGCAACTATCGGACCGGACATAGGAGTAGGTGGTACCAGAT
>JAOZUO010000043.1:7567-42332 GCA_029938605.1 Deltaproteobacteria bacterium
GTCTAGCGGCTCCCCGCAACTATCGGACCGGACATAGGAGTAGGTGGTACCAGATATGAGACATGCGTTGATTGGATTGTTGATGTTGGCGACGGCATTGCTGGGGAGTTCTCCCGCGGCGGCCCGGGCGCCCGTTCCCTCTACGACCCGGCTCGCGACACTCCAGGCCAAGATCGACCGGCTGAACAAGCAGCTCGCCAACCTGAGCTCCTACCAGGCTCAGGTCAAGGATCTGCAGGTGCGAGTGATCCGCATCCAGCAGGTGCTGGCCCGGCTGACCCGCGCTGCGGAGGCGCCCCGGACCCTGGCGGTGGAGTTGGACAAGCTGCGCAAGCGGATCGACGATCTGGCCCAACGTATTGAGCAGGTACGGCTGGCCAAGGTTCGCGTGGCGTATGAGCAGGCCCAACCGCGGTCGACGGGCAAGATCGATGGTGGCTACGACGGCGGATTCTTCATCGCCTCGGACAACGGTCGGTACCGCCTTCAGATAAACGGAATCCTGCGGTTCACGGGTCGGGTGGGACAGCTTGTGGACACCTCTTCGCTCCTGGCCCCCGCCGAGAGGTACCACCTGGTCGGCATGGACATCCCGGGCGGGTTTTTGCAGCTGTCGGGCAACGTCTTCACCCCGAAGCTCACCTACCTGTTGGAGCTGGACTTTGGCGGAGGCCGGGGTGTGGCCCTCAACGACTTCGCCCTGCACTGGCGCGCCAACAAGTACTTCGGAATCACCGTGGGCCAGCAGGTGGTGCGCTTTTCCCAGCAGCAGGTAGCCGATCCTTACGACACCATGTTCGTGGACACCTCACCGGCTGCCCTGGCCTTTGGCCTGGGCCGGGACATTGGTCTCAAGCTGCATTTTTATCAGTGGAAGGATCGGATCTTCCAGGAGCTGGCCGTGTTCAACGGCGCCGGCTTCAACTCCGGCGGGAACGACAACGTGGATTTGATGTACGTGGCCCGGGTGGGCATCGCTCCGCTGGGGTCGGTGCCGGGGGTCGAAGGGGATCTGCGCAAGGGCTCCCGTCCCTTCCGGTTCCGTGTGGCGGCGGGCTACCTATTCAACCCCATGCCGGCGGGTCGGGACCTGGACGGTACCGACGGCGTGGACAGCATCTTTGTGCATCAGGCGGCCGCGGAGCTCATCCTGGTGGCCAAGGGGTTCTCCTTCAACGGGGAGTTTTACTATCGGATGGAGGACCACGGCAAGGCCGTGACCGACCTGGCCGAGCCCGAGCAGCGGCTGCGACCCTCCATGGGCGGTTTCGCCCAGGCCAGCTATACGGTGAAGCGCATCTTGCTCCAGCCCACCGTGCGCTACACCTACGTGGAGCCCGTAGCCTGGTGGAACGCCGGAGATGGCGCCATGTCCTACGGGTGGACGTCGCCCATCGGTGGCGCCGTGGAGCCCATTGGGGAGGAGTCCGTGGCGCTCATTCCCGAGTCGGTGCACGAGCTCACCGTGGGTTTGAACTGGTACGCCTTCGGTCCGCACCTGAAGCTGATCCTGAACTACACTTATCTGTGGGAACGGGGCTATCGTTTCTCCACCGACAACTCCAAACGGTCGCGTCAGGTGCACCTGGCTTCGCTGCTCATCCAGGGCCGCTTTTAATCCATTTCCATAGCCGCTAGGTCTTTCCTATGGCTGACGACACCCCAAAAGAAGAAAAACCGAGCGGAATCCCAAAGCGATCCTGGCGCCGGCGCCTGGCCTTTCCGGTGATCATCCTCGGCGCCGTGGGCATGATGGCCTACTATTCCCGGACCAAGCCCGTGGAGGTCACCGTGATCTATGATCTCGGCGACCACGCTCCGCGCGCCAGCAGTCTGACCGTGAGCTTTGTGCGGGACGGGGAGGTGGTGCATCCGGTGAGTTGGACGTTTCCCGTAGGGGCTGCGGCTCAGCGCCGGCATCGGCACAAGCTCACCCTCAAGCCCGGCATCTACACCGTGCGGGCGCGGCTCTCCCTGCGCGCCTCTGGAAGCCGAACCGCTGAGGTGCGAAAGGTCCAGCGTCGCGTCGAGATCGCCAGCAGCAAGGACCAGCGTCTCACCCTGCGTTTACGCTGAATAGCGTTTGTTAGCGTTTGTTAGCGTTTGGGGGGCTTGCGGTGACCGGGCTGGGACCACACCAGCACGATCTGGTAGTACAGGCAGCCCTGGGTGGACTTGCCGGTGGGATCCAGCAGTGGGCTGGTTCGTTTCCAGCGGTGGGGGGGCTCGTCCGGGATGAGCTTGCAAGAGCCGAGGCCCCCCGGACCCTCCCGGACCGCGTCCAGGAGCCGTACGAAGTCTCCCACGACCACGTCCATCCCGACCCACACCATGACCGCGTTGCTCGATGGGCGTCGGCGGCCTGGTCGCTGGGCCGACGTACGGTAGCGGTGGCGAAGATGAGTGCCGATCTTGCCCAGGGAAAATTTATTCAGGCCCGTGCCCAGGGCGGCGCAACCCAAGGCGGGCGCGGTCTGGTCCGATGGACAGTCGGGTCGGCCCCAGCGGGTCACGTGCAGTCTCTGGCCGTCATAACCGATGGCCAGGGCCGGGGTCCGGGTGGGAGAGGAGCGCAGGTTGTGGCTCTGTTTGCTGGGCACCGAGGGTAGCTCCAGGGGCAGCCCCACACGCTTTCCCTTGGCGCCCTCGGCCACCAGCCAGGGCCGCTTGAAGCCCGCGCGCATGGCGGTGTAGAGCACTGCGCGCAGGGTTCGAAAGGGAACCGCCGGCTGGCAGTGGACGGCCAGGCGTCCGTAGGAGGCGCCGCCATCGGGGCGCTGCTTGGCGAGGGGGGCCAAGGCCGACGCCAGGGCGGGCACATAGAGCCCGTCGGGACCGTCCCGCAGGGTCGCGCCGGGTAGCCGCCCATCCTTCAGCTTCAGCAGGGGCTTGCCCGACACCAGGAGCTGCCCGCGGTTCACGGTCACTTTGGCGTCAGCTACCTGGGGCAGTCCATAGGCCGCCGTGGTCTTTGGAAGGGCCAGGGCCCAGGGGTTGGGTCGGGAGCTTTTTTTGTTGCAGCCCCCGTGAGCCGTGAGGGTAGTGCCAAGAATTAGTACGACCACCCACGGGGCGAGGTCGCTCTTTGTGCCGTGTTCCATGGGTTCTGTGTATACCACAGCGTGCTCGGTGAGCTTGTCGCCCGGCGAGAGGGTCGCTATAGTGATCCGGAGATGGCCAGTGAACTGCATAGGTTGCTCGACGAGCTGGATAGCCGCATCGAAGCCTTGAAGATTCTGTACGAGCAGTATTTTCTGGGGATGGAGAAGTTAGAGCCCCTGAAGGAACGCCAAGGCGTAGCCCGCATCGTGCGCCGGGTCCAGTCCGCCCAGACCAAGAATACCGCCATCCGCTTCCGCCTCAACTCCCTGAACCAGCGGTTTTTGTCTTACCAGAACTACTGGAACCGCATCGTGCGGCAGATCGAGGCGGGCACCTACCACCGCGATCTGGCGCGGGTGGAGCGGGATATGAAGCGGCGGGGCATTGACATGACGGGCTTTTCCAAGCTGCGTTCCAAAGGGGAGCTGGAGGCCGCGCTTATGCAGAGCCTCGCCGATGAGGTCCAGTCAGACTCCGCTGCCGACCCGGATGCCGATCTTGGCGCCGAAGTCACCGCTGCGCCCGCCGATCAGTCGGCCCGGGCCGTGCGGGATTTCTCGCCGGAGGAGAAGGCGGCGCTCCTCACGGGCGAGTTCCGCATCGCCAGCACGACCAAGCCCCCTCCCATTCCCAAGGTGGCGCCCCCCCCCGTTCGGGCGACCCGCAAGCCGCCCGCCGGTGGGGCCGCTCCTGCCGACGCTGACAACCGCATGCAGCGCTTGTACCGGGCCTACGTTTCGGCCAAGAAACGAACGGGCGAGTCCACCGACGGACTGACCTACGATCGGCTGGTGCGCACGCTCCGAAAGCAGGTGCCCACCATTCAGGCCAGGACCGGTTGTAAGCGGGTGGACTTCAAGATCGAGATCAAGCAGGGCAAAGCCATCCTGAAGGCCGTACCGATAAAATAGTCCCAAGAAATCAAGATTTGCGGGAGCGGGTCCATAGCCGCTGCTCAATGGCCTTGAGCAGCGGGCGGCAGGTCTCGGGCCGTAGGGCGCTGATGCGGAATGGTTCCCGCTGCGGGCCGGGTAGGGGTGCGGGGTTGTCCTTAATCCGGTCGATCTTGTTGTAGACCACGAGCCGCTCGATGTTGCCCAGTCCCATGTCGCCGAGGATGCGTTCCACGGCGTCGAATCGCTCGGAGCTCCCGGGCGTGGCCACGTCCACCAGGTGCAAAAGGAGGTTCGCATCCTCCAACTCCTCGAGGGTGGCCCGGAAGGCTCGCGCCAGGTCCTCGGGAAGCTCCCGGATGAAGCCCACGGTGTCGGTGAGTACCAGCTCTCGCTCCCGGGGAAACCTCAGGCGTCGGGTGGTGGGATCCAGGGTGGCGAAGAGCTTGTCCTCGGTGAACACTTTGCTGGAGGTGAGAGTATTGAGCAACGTAGACTTGCCGGCGTTGGTGTAACCCACGATGGCCACCACGGGGATCTTACGGCGTTGACGGCGCTGTCGCGTGAGGCTGCGACGCTGGGAGATTTTGTCGATCTCACGCTCGAGGCGGCTAAGCCGATCTCGGGCGCGGCGGCGATTGATCTCCAGCTTGGTCTCGCCGGGACCACGGCCTCCGATGCCGCCCATGAGTCGGCTCATCATGGTGTTTTTGGCCACCAGACGGGGCAGGGAGTATCGGAGCTGCGCCAGCTCCACCTGAAGCTTACCCTCTCGGCTCGTGGCCCGTTGGGCGAAGATGTCCAGGATCAGCATGGTGCGGTCGAGGACCTTGTGGTCGGTGAAGTTGGACACGGCCCGGGCCTGGGTCGGCGTAAGATCCGGGTCGAACAGCAGATACTCCGCACCGATCTGCATGGCGCGCACCAGGATATCCTCCAGCTTGCCCCGGCCTACCGCAAATCGTGGATCCGGCTTGGCGCGGCGTTGATGTATCACCTCCAGGATGGCGATGCCCGCCGTGCGAGCGAGCTCGCGCATCTCGGCGATACGATCCTGGGCCGCGTTCCGTGAGACCGACGTAACACAGACCAGAATGGCCGGCTGCTCATCGCGACCGGTGGCCTGGGTGCGGGCGGCAGCGCCGAACTCGTTCTCCAGCAGAGTGATGAGCTCGATGAAGTCTACGTCCAGGCGATGCACCGGCAGCACGGGCTCTACGCGGTAGGGTTCGGATCGGGCGTTGGGGGGCTCCAGGTGGGCATACTGGACCACCACCGGCTGGCCCTCCGTCTCCTGGTGTAGGGCGACCACCAGGTCCAGTCGGAGCAGCGCCAGGTCCGTCAGGTCGTCGGAGGTCAGAGAGCCATCGTCGAGGTGGGTGTGTATCAGGCGGAGGCCTCGGAAGCGGCTGCGGCCCGCCCGTTGGCGCCCGAAGTCCGGCAACTCAAGTCGGACCGCGTCCCCCACGAAAACGCTGTCCACCTGCCCGCGTCGGTTCACGAAGATGCCCACCTGGCGGCCGATGGAGCGGCTCAGCTGGCATAGGGTCTGGGCCAGCTCATTGGTGACGATCTGCCGGGTGGGGATCTTGCGATGGTATAGGCGAGCCAATCCCTTGAGCTGGCTCGCTTTGAGTCCGTTCGTATTTCCAGTGACACTCGGCAGGGGCTGACCGTTCTACCCAGAGGTTGGGAGGGCTACGGGTCGCCCTATTCGTCCACGAACTGCTCTTCGAGTAGAGTCAATGCCACCACGAGGGCCTTCTTGGTGTTGGCCACCGAGGCTCGGTCGGCGTTCATTCGTTCCACCGCGGCGCTGATCTGCTCCCGATGGGTTTCCAGATCCTGATCCAGCTCGCCGATTCGACCTTCAAGCTTGGCCGCTGCCTCGGCATGCTGCCCTTTTGCGGACTCGAGCTCGGTCTGATGGCGGTTGTTGGCGTCAGCGAGAGCGTCTGTGTGCTGCTGGTTGGCTTCGGCGAGGGCTGCCTCTTGTGCCTCCTGGTGTGCCTCCTGGGCGCTTGCCAGGGCAACCTCGTGCTCGGCCTGCTTGGCCTCGAGCTCCTCGGCGTGACGGGTATTGGCGTCAGCGAGGGCCGTCTCGTGTTCGGCCTCCTTGGTCTTGAGCTCCTCGGATTGGCGAATCCTGGCTTCAGCGAGCGCCTCTTCGCGCTGCTGGTTGGCTTTGGTGAGGGCCTCTTCCAGCTGCTGCTTGGCTTCGGCGAGGGCCTCTTCCAGCTGCTGCTTGGCTTCGGCGAGAGCCTCCTGCTGCGCCTCCTGCTGCGCCTCCTGGGCGCTTGCCAGGGCAACCTCGTACTCGGCCTGCTTGTTCTCCAACTCCTCGGCATGGCTGCTGTTGGCGCTTGCGAGGGCGTCTGTGTGCTCCTGCTTGGCCTCGGCGAGTGCTGCTTCCGTTTGCTCCTCGATATCTGCGAGGGCGGCGGCGTGGTTCACCCCGGCTTCGGTAAGCGCCTGCTCCCCTTGCTCCTTGAGGCGGAGCACCTCGCCGGCCTGCTGCTCTTGGATCCGTAGTCGTTCCTCCTCCTGGGCTGACTCCAGGGCGGCCTTCTCGTCAGCGGCGACTTGGGTAGCCTGGGCGAGCTCCTCGGCGGCCGCGGCCAGCGCGTTGGTATGGGACTCCTCCAAGGCCGCCTTCTCCGCCACCAACCCGTCGATACTGCTTTGCTGCGATTCCAGGGCGGTCTGCTTCTCGGTCAAGTCGGACTGGAGCCCTTCGAGCTGCTCGGCCTGGGATTTCATTTCGCCTTCGAGCTGGACGATTCGCTCGTTGGACTCCATCTTGGCCCGATCGGCCTCGAGGATTTTGCTGTCCAAATCCTGAGACGATCGCTCCAAGGCGCGGATCTTATCGGAGTCGTCCAGCAGCTCGCGGTCCTTGGCCGTGAGAGTATCCTTGAGGTCGAGGACCTCCTTTTCCTTCTTGTTGATCACCTCCCGGAGGTTCAAAAACTCGCGGTCCCGGTTCAGCTCACCACTGCCGCCTGAGGTTTTGAGGTTCTGCACCTCCGCCGCCAGGGCGTCGCGTTCAGAGGTGAGCTCGGAAAGCTGCAGTAGCAGGGCCTCGTCCGCCACAGGCTCCGGTGTCGCCGCTTCGGCGGCGGCAGTGTTAGCGATCTCGTCGAGTCCGAGATCGAGACCATCGTCCTCTTCGATGACCTCTTCGAGGGCCTCGCTCTCGATCTCTTCTACGTCGTCCTCATCCACCATCTCTTCTACGGGGATCTCTTCGTCTTCACCGAAGTTCAGATCGAACTCCTCGTCGGCGCCGAGGGCGTCCAAGGCCGCGTTGGCGTCCTCGATGATCTGGGCATCGACGCCCGTGGACTCTTCTTCAGCAAAGCTGAGATCGAGGCCGTCGTCCATCACCTCTTCTGAGATCTCTTCGGCGGGTGAATCGTCGTCCCACCCCTCTGGCAGCACGCCACGGACCTTTGACAGGAAATCGTCCACCTCGAAGGCGGGGGTTTTCAGGATGTACTCATCGGCGCGAGTCTTGAGTTTGCGGTGCTGTTCAAAGGTCTCCGGGGTGGCCTCGGCAGACATGATGACCAGCGGAATGGCTTTGAGCTTCTTACTCTTTTTGAGTTTATTACAGACGGCGTAGCCGCTCATTTTGGGAAGCTCCACGCACAGGGCGATGAGGTCCGGGGGCGCCTCCTTGGCTCGTGCGAGGCCTTGGGCTCCGTCCTCGATGGTCTCGGTGGCGAACCCGATCTGCTGTAGTGCGCCAGATAGTTGACTGGCAAACGCACTATCGCTTTCGATGATCAACGCGCTCTTGTTCGGCATCTGTAGATGACTCTTCCGCTTGGGTCTTGTGAGTTGCTACTTCCGGACGATAATATGTCTTGGGCGAATCCTACGTCAAAGGTTTTATTGGTAATTCGGCATACTTCGGGTGACTCACGGTCACCTCGGGGCTTGGCGATCATCGGCGCAAAAAGGGGATCTGATCGGATCGACGAAAGGGGATCCGACCAGTGGGAGCTCAGGGAGCCTTGACAGGGACAGCGTTCAGCGGGGGGGGCTCGGTGATGCCGGAGGGCTGGTGCAGCACGTCTCGCACCAACGCGTCGAGCTCGTGCCGGGGGAGGGCACCGGTGATGGAGTAGCCCACGCCGTGGTGACGGAAGGCAGCCACGTTCTGGCCCTTGCTGTAGGAGAAGTAGACGTTCTTGCTGCCGATGTTGCGGCTCACCATACCGTGAAAGGGTACGTTTTCAGGGTGGAAAACCATCACCGAGATATTCTTGTCACCCCGGCTGTAGAGGAGATGAGCCGCGTCCTTGGCCTCCACTTGTCCGATGCGACCTCCCACCAGGGAGGTGCGTCCGTCGGTGAACGTGGGTGGCACGATGGCGATGCCGAGCTTCTCGTGGTACCAGTTCTGCAGGGCGTGAGGATCCTTGGTCCGTACCTCCAATGGCTGGTTGTTGGTGTTCGCCATGAGGGACTGGCCCACCACCGCCGGTTGAATATCGCCCCGGCCGAGTACGAGCGCCATGAGCACCCCGGCGGCGGCGGCGGCGGGAACCAGGCGGAGGATCCACCGACCGGTCCCATGGTCCGCGGGTAGGGGCGGCGCCTCGGCGAGGGTCTGCATGACACGGGCGCGGATCGCCTCCCGCTCATCGAGCCGCAGGTGTGGGCGGGCTAGGCTTGTCTTGAGCTGGGCCTTGAAGCGCTGCTCGAATCGGGCCAGACGACGGCACTGCTCACACTCAGCGAGGTGTCGCTCGTAGTCGGCGCGATCCTCTTCCGCAAATTCGCGGTCGAGGTAGACGTGAATGAACTTCTCCATGTCCTGACACTGCATTCGTTTCACCGCTTCTTCTGGTTGCGGTAGGTGGCGAGATCCGTCACCTCGGCCGATTTGGCAGAGGCGCCGGGGATCTCCTCCTGGGCCTCGTCGGCCTCGATTAATCCACGGTCCACGGCGTGGTGGTAGAGCAACCGTTGCATTTGCCGCCGGGCGCGGTACAGGCGGCTCATGACGGTCCCCACGGGGCAGTCCATGATATCGGCGATCTCCTTGTAGGAGAACTCCTCCACATCCGAGAGGATGATCGCCATGCGGAAGTCGGGAGGCAGCTTCTCCAGGGCCTGGGTGATGTCTTCGGACATCAAGTGGTCCAGGATCGTCTCCTCGGGCTGTTGGGCGTCTCGGGTCGGGCCCTGGCCGAGGATGTGAGCGTGGTGGCTCTCTCGCTCCATTTGGCCGCGGACCTGCCGATCCCTTTGCAGCTTGCGGTACCGGTTTATGAAGACGTTGGTGAGGATCTTGAAGATCCACGCCTTGAAATTGGTTCCGCGCTGAAACTTGTCAATGAACCGATAGGCCTTGAGACAGGTGTCCTGCAGCAGGTCATCGGCCTCCTGAGGGTTGCGCGTCATCCGTACGGCTGTGCCGTACAGGGCCTCGAGGTGCGGCATCACCAGGCCCTCGAACTCGGCTTTTTTTCGCGCTTCCTTCTTTCGGAGCATTGGGTGCCTTGGATTCTGTTTCTGTCTCTGTCTCTGATCAACAGAACCTGGGTCCCTGGGAGTTTATTCCACCTGCGCCAATTTTCCTATGAGCCTGTGTTCCGCTCGCTTAGGCCCCCGCTCGGAGGTTGGCCTTCGCCGCTCTGACCGCGAAGCGCGGCCAAGATCGGCTTCGGCTCAACTCCTTCGCCGGGGCGCCGCTCGCTACGTTGGGGTACATTGGAACGGATAGGAGAAGAAGGGGAAGGGAACGGATAGGAGAAGAAGGGGAAGGGAACGGATAGGAGAAGAAGGGGAAGGGAAGGAGGATGGGGAACACTTCTGTCATGTCATTCCTGCGAAAGATGGAATCCATCTGTAAAAACAACGACGTATGACCGTTTATCAGCTGGCGTCTCGCATCCACTCGGGACTCTCGCCCTTGCGGGCTGCTTCTTCGTCTTTGAGCAGGTGGCACTGCTTGTATTTTTTGCCGCTGCCGCAGGGGCAGGGTTCGTTGCGCTGAACCTTGCGGGCGCGGCGACGCACGGTTTTGGGCCGGCGCTGGGCCTGCTGCTGGGGGGAGCCGCCCAAAGAGCCTCCCGAGGCGTGCTGCATCTGCATGCGACGCTTCTTGTGTTCGAACTCCGGAAGCTCCTCCTCTTCGTGCTCCACCTGTACACGGAAGATCTTCGAGGCCACATTCTTTTTGATACGAGCGGCCATCTCCGCGAAGCGGTCGAAGCCTTCGCGCTTGTACTCCAGCTTGGGGTCGCGCTGGGCATAGCCCCGCAGGCCGATGCCCTCCCGCAGGTGATCCATGGCCTTGAGGTGTTCGATCCACTGATCGTCGATTTCGTCCAAGTAGAAGTGGCGGCTGAAGTACAGGAAGGCGATGGGCCCCATCTCCTCCTCGCGCTTCTCCATGGAGGCCTCTACCTGCTCCCAGAGTCCCTCCGTCATGAGGTCCCTGTCCAGGTCCTTGCCCTTGAGCTCGGGTTTGAAGCCGAAGGTCTCCTTCACCTGGTCCAGCAGCCCGTCGGGGTCCCACTGCTCGCTGTGCTGGGTAGAGGGGCAGTATTCGTCGATGAGGTTGAGCAGCAGCTCCTCGGCCAGATCCAGGATCCGCTCCCGCTGCTGGACGAGGGACTCGGAAACTACCTGAGTGGCCTCCTTGACGCAGGCCTCGGCGCTGCGGCGGTGCCTCCGCAGATCCACCATGGCGCCGAAGTAGCGGTATAGCTCGTTGGTGACCCGCTCGGGATTGATCTCCTTTATCGTCTCTCGGACCGTCTCGCTGGAGGACTCGTTTTCGGTCTCCTCGGTCTCCACGGTCTCCTTCTTGAAGAAGTGGTCCACGATGGTCTGCACCCGGGGCTTGACGCGCTCGGACAGCTTCTCCACCGTCCATTCGCCGCTTTGGGTGGGGATCTCCGGTACGGTACCGGTTTTCTTCTCTTCGTCGGTGAGTTCTCGAACGTACCGCCCCTCGAGCACCTGTTTGCGCAGGCCGTAGATAGACTTGCGCTGCAGGTTCATGACGTTGTCGTACTCGAGCAGGTTCTTGCGGATATCGAAGTTCTGTCCCTCCACCTTGCGCTGGGAGGACTCGATGGCCTTGTTCACCCAGCGGTGCTCAATGGGTTCGTCCTCGGCCATGCCCAGCCGGTCCATCATTCCCCGGAGACGCTCCCCGCCGAAGATGCGCATGAGGTCATCTTCAAGGCTGAGGAAGAACCGCGAGCTTCCCGGGTCTCCCTGGCGACCAGCGCGGCCCCGCAGCTGGTTGTCGATGCGGCGGCTCTCATGGCGCTCGGTGCCCACAATATGCAGACCGCCTGCGTCCAGAACCCGCTGCTTGTCCTTGGCGCAGCTGACCTTGTACCTCTCGAGCACCTCGGCGTACTTCTCGGGCTGGGCGATGGGGTTCACCTCCTCCTTGGCCATCATCTCGGAGTTTCCGCCCAGGTGGATGTCAGTGCCGCGACCAGCCATATTGGTGGAGATGGTGATGGAGCCCGGTCGGCCGGCCTGGGCCACGATGAGCGCCTCCCGGCCATGATTCTTGGCGTTTAACACCTCGTGGTCGATCTTGGCGTGCTTCAAGAGCTTGGAGATGACCTCGGTCTTCTCCACGCTGATGGTACCCACCAGGGTGGGCTGGCCCCGCTCCTGGCAGTCCCGGAGCTCCTCCACGATGGACTTGAGCTTGCCCTTCTCCGACTTGTAGATGGTGTCGTCGGAGTCCGCCCGCGTGATGGGTACGTTGGTGGGGATCACCACGCAGTCCAACTTGTAGATCTTGTGGAACTCCTCGGCCTCTGTGTCGGCGGTGCCCGTCATGCCCGCTAGCTTGTTGTACATGCGGAAGTAGTTCTGGAAGGTCACCGTAGCCAGGGTCTGGTTCTCCTCCTCGATCTTGAGGTTCTCCTTGGCTTCCACCGCTTGGTGCAAGCCGTCGGACCAACGGCGGCCCTCCATCTTGCGCCCGGTGAACTCATCGATGATGACGACCTTGCCCTCCTCAATGAGGTAGTTGACGTCTCGCTTGTAGAGGGTGTGGGCCTTGAGGGCGGTGTTGACGTGGTGCAGCCAGTCCAGGTTGCGGGGATCGTAGAGATTGCCGATGCCCAGGCGATGCTCCACTTTCTCCACGCCTCCGTCGGTGAGCATGGCTGAGTGGGCCTTCTCATCGACGGAGTAGTCCACGTCCTTTTTCAGGGACGGGATGAGGGCGTTCACCTTGAGATATAGGTCCGCGGCCTGCTCGGCCGGGCCGGAGATGATCAGCGGTGTGCGGGCCTCGTCGATGAGGATGGAGTCCACCTCGTCCACGATGGCGTAGTGCAGCTCTTGCTGTACGTACCGCTCGATGGACTCCTTCATGTTGTCCCGCAGGTAGTCGAAGCCGAACTCGTTATTGGTGCCGTAGGTGATGTCGGAGCGGTACGCCTTCTGGCGTTGGCGGTCGCTCAGGTCGTGCAGGATCACGCCTACGGAAAGCCCCAGGAAGTTGTAGACTTGTCCCATCCACTCGGAGTCCCGCGTGGCCAGGTAGTCGTTCACCGTCACCAGCTGGGTGCCTCGGCCTTCCAGGGCGTTGAGCACCAGGGGCAGGGTGGCCACGAGGGTCTTGCCCTCGCCGGTCTTCATCTCGGCGATCTTGCCCTGGTGCAGCACGATGCCACCGACCAGCTGCACGTCGTAGTGGCGCTGGCCTATGGTGCGGATGGCCGCCTCTCGGGTGATGGCGAAGCTCTCCACGAGCAGGTCATCGAGCATGGCCGTGCGGCGCTTGGCGTCGGATTCGGCGTCCAGCTTCTCCCGGAATTCGTTGATTCGTACGCGCAGCTGGTGATCGGAGAGCTTGCGCGTCTTGACCTCTTGGCGGTTGATCAGGTCCACGATGGGCTGGACCTTCTTCATCTCCCGCTCGTGCTTGGTACCGAATAATGCAGTCAGGACCTTCATCATGGTCTAAGACACTCCCTTGGAATAACCCGGTCCCTATACCATAGGTATGGATCCCGTGGAAACAAGAGGAACCAAAAAGGCCGAGGCCCGGCGGGTGGCCGGGCCTCGGGAGGTGGGTAGGGTACGGGGGGGGGCTAGTGACCGTCCCGGTGCTGACCTTTACTCAGGCACGCACTGGGAGTCGGCGCACTTTTCGCCCGCGGCGCATTGCACGGCCGTGACGCACTGGGGTACGGCGTCGTAGCAGAAGGTGAGATGGCAGACCGGCATGCCGCAGGCGATGCAGTCGGCTGCGTCGGCGCAGGGGGTGCGGCAGACGCCGTCCACGCATGCCTCGATGCCGTTGCACTCGGCGCTGTTGATGCACTCGGGAGTCGCCGTGGTGTCGGCTACGCAGACGCCCTCGTCGCAGCGGTCTCCAGAGTTGGGGCAGTCGGTGTCGTCGACACAGCCACCGACGCAGTTGCCGTTGACACAGACCTCGGCGGCGCCGCACTCGCTGTTGAGCACACACTCGGATCCGGGGGTCTCCACGTCTTGGCAGTGGTTGTCGATGCAGTCCTGGCCCGTGCCGCACTCGGAGACGTCCGCACAGGGCGCCTGGCAGGAACCGTCGATGCAGAGGCCGCCTTCGCACTGCTCGTCGAACTGGCAGGTCTCGCCGAGGCCGGGGCCGGGGACGGTCTCACACTGGCCGTTCACACAACGCTCGCTGGTGTCACAGTCGGTGTTGATCTGGCACTCGGGGCCGCTGTCGGGCACGCAATTTCCCTCGGCGTTGCAGATGGGCGCGGCGGGGTCGGTGCAGTCCGCGGCGTCGGTGCACAGGCCGCTCGATACGCAGGTTCCGCCGTCGCAGTAGGCGCCATCGCCACACTCGTCGTTGGTCTCGCAGCCGGCGGGCTCGGACACACACTGTCCGCCCACGCAGATGTCTGAGCCGGTGCAGTCCGCCCGCTCGGTGCAGTCGCCCAGGTCGGGTGCGCAGCGGGCCGTGGACGGGTCGCAGTGCGAGTCGAGGGGACAGTCGTTGTCGTCGATACACACATCGACGTCGTCGGTACAGATGCCCCGGGCCGGGTCGCAGACCGTGCCGGAGGGGCAGTCCCAATCGTCGATACACAGGTAGCTGTCGCGACACTGGCCTTCGACGTCGTCACAGTAGGAGAACTCGTCGCACCCACTGTCGTCGGTGCAGGTCCAGGGGCGGCAGTCGAAACCGTCGCAATCACACCAGTAGATGAGATCGTCGGCGTCCACCCAGAGGGCTTCCTCACAGACATCGTCGTCATCACAGTAGGCCCACCAGCAGCCTGCGGACGGGAATGCCATGGCGAAAACGGTAGCGAAAATAATTGTGATGCGTTTCATGGCTTACCTCCAGCCAGGTGGTTTATTCAATCGGACTGACGTATCTGCAAGACCTGGGCCAGTTTGCCCGTCCCGCCTTTTCAGCGAGGACTATTGGGATGCTCCGGATCGAATCTACCTGGACATGGAACGATCATAGCGGGTTATGTGGGGTCAGTCGAGGGTTTGGTCTTAGGTTTCGGCGCACCGACTGGGGATCCGATGGAGCCCAGGTGTTAATGGTTGTTCACAGTTGGACCCGACCGGGTGTGAAGGATTTGTCACAGTTTGGGCGAAGTTGGGCGGTGGTCTGACCCAAAGCCCGGAAGGGATCTATAAGAAGTGGATCAGCGGATCTGCAGTGGATCCCAGATCAGGGTCCGTCCAGAAATAAATTCTCGATTCAGGGCGTCGGTACGCCCGGCTCGTGAGGCACGACGAGGCGCATACTAATTGATATGCAACGAGGAGTAACGAAGCGAGCCGGGATGGACCGGCGGCCTGGGCGATCGAGTTATTTCTGGACGGGCCCTCAATAGGTGTCATCGAGGGCCGCGCGTACGGCTTCTTTTATGGTACGGGTGGCCCGGAAGCCCAGCTCCTTCCGGGCCCGGGAGTCATCGACCGTACAGACGTACCGCAGGTGGTTCAGCTCGGTGCCCCGGAAGGGGGCCAGCCCGAGGTTCCAAAACAGCTTCGACACCAGAGGGGCGGCCAGGTGGGGAATCGGGAAGGTTGGCCGACCGGATTCCCGGATCAGCACCGAGATGGGCACTTCGCCTGGGCCCGCCACATTATAGATGCCCCGCACCCCGGGCTTCAGGGCGAGGAGCACCGCGTCCACAACGTCCGCCTCGTGGATGACCTGCATCATGGGGTCATAGCCCATGAGCACCGGTATCCGCTCCATGCGCAGGTAGTTGGAGGCCGCGTTGGCCACCTGTCCGAGGATGTGCACCGGCCGGAGGATCACCGTCTCTCCCTCCCGGTACTTCCAGAAGAAGGAGCTGGCGAGCATGTCCGCTTCCACCAGGGACAGGGCGCCCAGGTCGTCCTGGGCCGCGAGCAGGGGCGAGTCCTCGGTCAAAAACTGCGGGTTCTCCGGGCGTGGGCCGTAGACCGCGGCCGAGGAGACCACGATCACCTTGGGTACCCGGAAGTGCATGCAGTACTCGAGTAGCTGCTGGGTGCCCACCACGTTCCACTGGTTGTGGGTGCGGTTGGAGCGCTTTGGGTCGTGCATGAGGCCCAGGTGCACCAGGGCCGAGATGGGCTGCGTCCGGAATACGTCCCGGGTGCGCTTGGAGCGGATGTCCACACGCTTGTGCACCACATCTGCGGGCTTGTCTTCGAAGGGGCGACGGTCGATGCCGATGATCTCCCGGTTGCCGCTTCGGTGCAGCCGCTTGGCCAGCAGTCGGCCCAGGCGTCCGGCGATTCCCGTGATGACGATCCGCTCTTTCATCGACGCCTACCAGAACACGTGCTTACGGGCCTTGAGCCCGAGGTGAATCATGGATTGGATGGTGTTGCGTACCTGGGTCACCGCCGGCCTCAGCTCCTCGTCGTCCTGGTCCGGATCCCCGGAAAAGTGCATGGCCTCTCCAAAGTACACCCGGTACTTCGTGGGCAGGGGCAGGGCCGGAAAAAACGGCGGGAAGGGCATCAAGGGAAAGGCCGGCAGGCCCATGAGCCGCGCCAGGGGTTTGACGTTGAAGCAGGGCGCCTGCTCCTCGGCGCCGATGACCGCTACGGGCACCACGGGCGTGTTGGTCTCCAGGGCAAGGCGCATGAAGCCCATACCGAACTCCTGGAGTTGGTAGCGCTTCGAGAAAGGCTTGGAGACCCCGCGAGCGCCCTCGGGAAAGACTACGATGGTCTCGTCGTCATTGAGCAGGTGCCGGCAGTTCTCCGGGGTGCCGATGATCTGTCCCCAGCGCGTGAGCGTGGTCCCCACGAAGGGCAGCGACGGCACGAAGTGATCGACCATAGATCGCACCACCCGCGGGGGATCCTTGGCGAAGAGCATGGACGCGCCGATGATCAGCCCGTCGAAGGGAAGTTGTCCCGAGTGGTTGGACACGAGCAGCGCCCGCCCCTGGGGTACGTACTGTTGGCCGAAGACCTCCGCCCGGAAGTAGTACTGGTACATGAGGTGGGCCAGGTAGATCCCCGCGATGGCCTCGTCCCGATGAAAGCCAAAGGGATCGTAGCCGTACTCGTTTTGTCGGGTGGGCAGCGCCTGGATTTTCTGGAGGAATTTCCGATCAAAGCGCGATTCCAGGAATCGTCGCCAGCCGGGGATGGATTTCGCACGGTCTGACGACACGGCGTCTCCGGAAGGGGTGAGCAAGCGTGAAGCGAGACGACCGAGCGTGCCTCGCCACATGGAGTTAGTGTCCTGGATCAGTGATTTCTTCCTGAATTCGCGGCCCCTTTCGTCCGCTGGCTGCGTTGCTCCTCGGTTGTGTACTCCCGGTACGCGCCCTCGTCGCGCCTTGCCAGCGAACGAAATTATCTCGCGACTTATGAAACCTATCACTGATACAGGGCACTAGGCCGACTGTACCGGCGTGCCGCAGTTGTTGCAGAACTTGGCTCCGCCAGCAACCGGCTGGTTGCACTTGGAGCAGGTCACCTCCTGGGGTGATCCACATTCCGGACAGAACTTGGTGCCTGGAGCCACGACGGCCTGACACTTGATGCAGGGCACACCCTGAGGTTGGGGCGGTGCCTGGGGGCTGCCGCAAGCCGGACAGAACTTGAAACCGTCTGGCACGGGCTGCTGGCAGTTGGTACATGGCGTGCCGGCGGGCGCCTGGACCGGTTGGGCCGCCGCCGCACCCGCTGCCGCACCCGCCGCCACCTGCTGGGGCGGCATCTGTTGTTGCATCTGCTGGGGTGGCATCTGCTGTTGCTGCTGCTGCTGCTGTTGCATCTGGCCCATACCCGGCTGCATGGCGCCACCGATCATGCCCGGCATCATGAAGCCCATGCCGAGTCCCATGCCCATGCCCATGCCTTGGGCGGCCACGCCGCCGGCGCCCGGGTTGTTGGCCACGTCGCGCATGGCGTAGGCCGCCTGCTGCTGTTGCAGGGCCGGCATGGCGTCCTCGAAGAGGCCCAGCCCGCTTCGCTCGTCGATCTTGGCCTGAACCTCCGGGGGCGGGGTGATGGCGTTGATCACCAGATCTTCGAGCTCGAGGCCGTACTTACCGAAGTCCTCACCCACCCGCGCCTTGGAGGCGATGCCGATCTCGTCGTACAGAGCCGCGAGATCCAGCAGGGTCTTGAGGTTCTCACCGAGCACGTCCGTGAGGCGCCCGACCACCATGTTGCGCATGAAGTCGTTGACCTGGGACGTGTTGTACTGGCCGGCGGTGCCTACTACCTTGTTCAGGAACAGCTGCGGATCGCTGATCTTGTAGCTCATGATCCCGAAGGCGCGCAGCCGCACGACCTTGAGCACCGAATCCCGGAAGGTGATGGGCTCCTTGGTGCCCCACTTCTTATTGATGAAGGTCTTGAGGTTGACGAAGAAGCACTCGGCCTTGAAGGGCGTATCGCCGCCAAAAGGCAGCTTGAGCAACCCGCCCAGCAGCGGCAGGTTCGCCGTGGCCAGGGTGTGCCGGCCGGGGCCGAAGGTGTCTAAGGCCTGGCCACCACGGTAGAAGATACAGACCTGCGACTCCCGGACCACCAATTGGCTGCCCATGCGCACGTCGGCTTCGCCATTCTCGGGGAAGCGCTGGACGATCTGCTCGCCGGATTCGTCGTGAAATTCGATGACATCGATAAGGGCCATTGGTTCTTCATCCTTCGGAGCGCCGCGGCCTCAACCGCTCGCCCCCTCGTCGCCCGGCGGGGCCGGCCTATGCGTTGCCGCGAATAATCGCTTCGCGTTGGTTCAGTTTCTCATCGAACTCCCGCAAGATACGGGTGAGCTTCTTGAACTCCGGCACCACGTTCCCGTCCTCCATGAGCACATTTTCGATCTCTTGGACCTGGGCGCGCACGGAGTCTTTGTCGTCGATGAGTCCCTTGTCGTACTCCTCGACCTTGAGGACCATCTCCGTCTCCCCCGCCGAGCCGAACAGGCCCGACTGGAAGCCGTAGTTGGCGAAGCGCAGCCGGTCCCGCACCTTGACCAGTAGCTTGGTGGTCTGGTCTGCGGGGTTCAGGGCGGCCAGGTTGCCGGACCCGGCCAGATCCACCTTGGCCTGCTCGAGGCGGGTGGACTCAGCGCCCAGCTCCTTCGCTAAATAGTCCCGAAAGAGCTTGTCGCTCTGGCGGGAGTCATCCCGCTGACGGTAGCCCTTGTATCCAGGGATGATGTAATCGAGAACTGCCATCTGGTGTTAACTCCTGTGAAGGCCCCCCGGGGGACCTCATTTTTCATTGTCAGCCGCTGATCGCGCGCGAAGGAAGCCAACCGCCACCAGCACCGCGACCACCAGGATGAAAAAAGGCCAGTAATCCCAGAACACGACCCACCCGAGGTTGTGGGCCAGCCAGAGGCCGAAGATGGCCATGACGCCTACACCCATTTCCAGCATGCCGCCGATCAGCAGGGCGACGCCTACACCCATGACGAGTGCCGGCCAGGTGGTGCCAAAGCCGTGGCTCTTGTAGGTGAAATGGCTCAACATCTGACCGGCGAAGATCACCAGCATTACGATCACACCGATGGTGATTCCCGACGATGCGCTTTTCTTTTCCCTCGGCATTAGGGTCCTCCCGAACCGATGCCCGGCTATCCTTGCACAGCCCCTTGCGGGATGCAAGACCGGGGAAGTGTTACAATGAGGCGAATTTCTTCCGCCTGTCTTGCCCCTGGTAACCAGCCTGGTGTGGGAAACATTCCGGTCGGTTTTTGAAAGTTGTACCGGACAAGGAAGCCATTGACCCCTACGCGGCCATTTTTACCTGGGAGGTGGACAGGGCGATCTCGATGCGATCCCGGGTGCCGGCGAGATCTCCGCCGATCTGCAGGGGGAGCCGGCCGTCATCGACCGAGATGATCTCGATGCGATCGGCCAGAAAGTCTGTGATTGTGCGACTGTGATAGGTGCCCTTCCAGATGCGGGGCAGGGCGAAGAGGGCCTCGAAGACGCTCGCGTCCGAGACCCGGAACTGGAACTTGTCATCCCGCATGCGGGCGTAAGGGAACAGCCGCATGTTGAGGCCCGTGTAGGGGATGGTGGAGGCCGTGGCGATGGTGGCCACGCCCCGGTAGAGCTCCGCGCCGCTCTCCACCCGCTCGAGGAGCCGGCCCTGGTGCTTGATCCGGTAGGCCGGGCCGCCGATGTTCCGGACTACGATCTCCTGCTTCTTCTTGAGCAGGTAGCGGGGCATGGTGCGGGTGGACACGCTGATGGTGTAGCCCGGGCTGCCCACCGCCAGGGCCTTGAGGGGCGACCTCTGGAGCATGTCCCGGCTGGCGAAGTAGTCCTGCAGTATGTGGGCGTCGAGGCCGCAGCCCGCAAAGGGGGTGAGCTTATCCTCCACCGTCAGGATGGGCAGGGGGCGCGAGAAGCTCGAGCGCTTGGCCCGGTCCAGGTCCCGACGCAGACCCACCCGGGTGGGCGGCGACGCGCCAAAGGACGCGGCGATGGCGTTGCCCGTGCCGAGCTTGAGCACGAAGAACCGTGGGGGTTCGCGGTGGTGGGGCCTGCATCCGCAGTAGCGGTATACATCCGAGAGGCACTGTACGAAGGTGCCGTCGCCGCCTCCCGTGGCCACCGTGCGGTAGCCCAGATCTACAATTCTATGTGCGATTTCGGTGCCGTGTTCCTGGCTCTCGCTGATAAACACGTCGGCCTCGGGGTGCAATTTCCCGATGAGCCGCTGGGTGGAGCGGGTTACGCTCTTTGCGTTTTTATTAAGCACGATCGCTAGGTTACGATCCTGAGGCAGCTGTGTAAGTTGCATCTTTGTGTGCTCCGCTGGGCCAACTATGGCGCGTCTCTCCGTGAGAGGGGTTTGCAAGGGATATGCCGGGGAGCGGCGAATTTTCGGTGAGTGTCATTAAGCTGAGCAAAAACAGTCATATATGGCATTGTCGTGGCATGAGTTCGCGAATTTCATGACGCCCTTTTCGGTGCCGAACTGCCACCCCAGGGTTTCAAGTGCGAATTGGAAGTGGCGGTAATAGCGTGCGTTTTCACAGCCAGGTTCTGAGATACAGAATGGCGTTTTGTCCCTGTCGTGTGGGAATGGTTATGGGCCTTCCCACAGTAGCTTATGTGTAGGGGATCCCTTGACACCCGGAGCGGATGTGGTTTGCTGTGACCGTGCGTTCTCCCAACAGAAGAGTCCTGCCGACGATCAACTACCTGGTCGGTTGCCTGGTCGGCTGTCTGGTTGGGTGTCTGGCCGGGGGCCTGGGTTTGGCTGCCTGCGGGCGAGCCCCGGGGGCTGAGAGCCGGGCGGGCAAAACGATCCGGCCCGCTCACCACGCCCGCTCCGTGGCGGCGCGTCTGGCGGCCTTGCGCATGGACCACGACACGGCGCGGATCGCATTGGGTGGGCATCGGTATCGGGCGGTCCACCGGGTGCGCGTGACCCTGGACGGGCAACCCGATCGCGCCTTTGAAGATCGCTACCAGCTTCGTTGCAACGCCAAGCTCGACTGCTACGGACGCCAGGACAACTCCCTGGAGTACGGTGTGGAGTTCTACCGCATTGGAGAGCAGACCTATTTCCGCCACCGGTATCAGAGGTTTCTGCGGTTTTCCGAGGAGCCCGACGAGGCCGGCCGGCGGGTGGAGCGCATCTGGGGCGCCGGAGCGGCTATTGTGGATCTCCTCGAGGGGTACCTGGTGATGACGCCCGCGGGCCAGACCACCGTGGCCGGCCGCAGTGCCAGCCGGTACAAGCTCTCCCTCGGCAAGGGTGTACCGACTGCTCATACCGGTCGGCGGGCCTGGCGGGCGCGGCTCAAGGCCATGCGCATTGAAGGCGAGGTCCAGCTCGATACGGCCTCCGGCGCGGTTCTGGCGCTCAAGGTGACCTACGCAGTGTCGGCCCCCAAGGCGGGGCGCACCGTGACCATCACAGGCGACTTCGACGGCGCCGTGGTGGAGGCGGGCAAGCCTCAAGTGATCAAGCCTCCGGCGGACTTTGCCGTGGCCCGGGCTCGGACCCGGGAGGTCCAGGAGCTACGCATGCTGGGCTCCCAGCGTCTGAACCCGGGTTGGTTCCGGGGGGGCGGTCCCCACGCGGCTCGTCGTGGGGGTGCCACAAAGGGCATGAAGCCGGCGCCGTCCATGGAGCATCGCCCCAGGCGCCCCATGCAGCCCCCCATGCAGCCCTCGACGCCCCGGGCGCGGACCCCCATGCAGGCCCCGAGGCCCCGGGCGCGGACCCCCATGGTGCAACCGCCTTCCAACCATCGGCCTCGCCCGATGGACAAGCCCTTGGACAAGCCCTGAACCATGGAGCGGGTGGGAGCCAACGCATCTGGCTTGGAGCGTGCCGCCGAGGGTTTGCGTGGAGGCTTGATCGTGGCCTATCCCACTGAGACCTTCTACGGCCTGGCCGTGGACCCGTGGCAGCCCGATGCCTTGGAGCGCCTCCTGTCGCTCAAAGGGCGCGATCCCCAGGTGCCCCTGCCGCTGATTCTGCCCAGCCGGGATCACCTGACCGCCCTGGTGACCGACGTTCCCGCGTCCGCGGCGGCGCTCATGGAACGTCACTGGCCCGGCCCGCTCACCCTGGTGTTGCCCGCGCGCTCCGGCCTGCCTTCGGCGCTGTTGGGTCCCGAGGGGATCGGGGTGCGACTCTCCGGCCACCGGGTGGCCACGGACCTGGCGGTGCGGTTCGGGGCGCCCCTGGTGGCCACAAGCGCCAATCCCAGCGGCGATCCTCCGGCCCAGAACGCAGATCAGGTCGCTCAGTATCTTCCCGGCGTGGATCTGCTGGTGGACGGTGGGCCCACCGCCGGTGGCGCGCCCTCCACCGTGGTGGCCGTGGCTTCGTCGGGGGAGATAATTGTGCTGCGCCAAGGAGCGATTCATGTCCGAGGGTGAGACCAGCAGCTCCATCCCGGACGGATGCGTTCGGGACGAGGCCCTCCGGGGGCGGTTGGTTCTGTATCAACCGGAGCACGGCTATCGCTTCTCCCTGGACGCGCTGCTTTTGGCCGACTTCGCCCGGGGCCCCGATCCCGCCTGGCAGGGGGGGATCGTGGATCTCGGCGCCGGCTGTGGCGTGGTGGGACTCTCCCTGGCTGCACAGCTTCAGGGGGCCCGGGTGACCCTGGTGGAGCTCCAGTCCCGGCTCGCGGGCCTGTGCCGCACCAACATCCGGGAAAACGACTTCGACCGGCGGGTAGAGGTCGTCGAGGCGGACCTGCGGCGGCTCAAGGGACTCGTGGAAGGAGCCAGCGCGGACCGGGTGGTTTCGAATCCTCCCTTCCGCCCCGCGGGCTCGGGGCGGATGAGCCCGGACCCCGAGAAGGCCATCGCCAACATGGAGCTGGAGGTCTCCCTGCCGGTGCTGGTGGCCAGCGCCGCCCGGCTGCTCCGACCCCGGGGACACTTCTCGGTGATCTATCCGGCCGAGCGCGCGGTGGAGGTCTGCGAGAACATGTCCCACCACGGCCTGCGCCCCGTGCGACTGCGGCCGGTGTACCCCCGCGCCGGTCGCCCGGCCCGACGGGTGCTGATCCAGGCCCGGAAGGGGGTCTCCGACGCACTGGTATTTGAGTCGCCCCTGGTCATCCACGAGGCCCCTGAAGTCTACACCGCCGAGGCTGCCCGCATCCTGAACGGGCGGCGTTCTTAGGCACCCAGTCCCAAAACAGGAGTTTTTGGAGCCTGTGGCGTAGACTGGCGTTCAATGTGAGGTCGGATTCGAATGCCAGACGAGACTCCAGACGAGACTCCAGACGAGACTCCAGACGAGACTCCGGACGAGACTCCGGCCAGCCCCGCTTCCGCTGACGAAGCCGCGGGCGGCTCCCTGGCCCGGAAGATCGGCATCGCCTCCCTGATCGTCATGGCGTCAGTGTTTTTGTCCCGGGTATTGGGCCAGGTGCGGCAGTCCTACATCGCTTACGTGGGCGGCACGGGCAGCGACGTGGACGCCTACACCATCGCCTTCCAAATCCCAGACATGCTGAACCACGTGGTGGCCGGCGGATTTTTGTCGGTGACCTTCATCCCCATCTTCGCCCGCCACCTCGTGGACGGCAACGAGGAGGAGGGCTGGCGGGTCCTGTCCATCGTGCTCACCGTCTGTCTGTCGGTGCTCACTGTGCTCACGGTCCTCACCATGTGGGCCGCTCCGACCCTGGTGGGCTGGGTGGCGCCGGGCATCTCCGATGATCCCCAGACTCTGGCCAAGGCCACTCACATGACCCGCATCATCCTGCCGGCGCAGATCTTCTTCTTCGCCGGAGGCATCTTCATGGCCGTGCAGTACGCCAAGGGGAGGTTCTTACTGCCCGCCCTGGCGCCCCTCGTGTACAATCTGGGAATCATCGGCGGCGGGATCGTCCTGTCGAGCTCCCTGGGCATAGAGGGCTTCGCCTGGGGCGTGGTCATGGGCGCCTTCGTGGGTCAGCTCGCTCTCCAGTGGATCGGCGCCCGGGACGCGGGCATGCGGCTGCGTCCGAGCTTCCGCATCTCCCACCCGGACTTTCGCACCTTCCTGTGGCTGACCATTCCGCTGGTGCTCGGGCTCTCCATGACCTTCTCCATGGAGTTCTTCTTCAAGTTTTTCGGTTCCATGCTCGGCAAGGGCACCGTGGCGTCGCTCAACTATGCCCTGCGCGTGAACCTCATGCTGGTGGCGATCTTCGGCCAGGCCGCGGGGGTCGCCTCCTTCCCATTCCTCGCCCGCCTGTATGCACGCGGTGACACCTCCGAGATGCTCGAGACCCTGAACCAGACCATCCGTCGTTACCTCTGCCTGGCCATCCCCGCGTCGGTGCTCATGATCGTCGCCGCCCACGAGACTGTGGTGGTGCTCTTCAAGCGTGGCGCTTTCGATCACGAGGCCGTGGTCACCACCACCGACATGCTCCGGGTCTTCCTCGCCGGCGCCTTCGCAATGGCAGCGGTGAACCTCGTGGTCCGGGGCTTCTACGCCACCCGCTCCACCTGGCTTCCGGCCCTCTTCGGTTCCCTCGCCGTGGCGATCTCGGTACCCCTGTACTGGCTCTTCACCCGCTGGCTCGGCGGCCTGGGCGTAGCCCTGGGCGTCACCGTCAGCGGATTCCTCCAGGCCGGGATCCTGTACGTCGTCTGGAACCGTCGCATGGGAAACCGGGGCACCCCCACCTACCTGGCCCTCCTCCGCGCCCTCGCCATGACGATCCCCCTGGGCGCCGCCCTGTGGGGACTACGCCATCTCCTGCTCCGCGCCCTGGACAACAGCCGCCCCCTGGGCGCCCTGATCATCTGCCTCATCCTCGGCACAGCCTTCCTCGCCCTCACCATCCCCCTGGCCCGCCTCTTCCGCGTCACCGAAATCTCCACCCTCGCCACCCGCCTATCCAACAAGCTGGGCAACAAGCTCCTGCGGCGCACCGCCGGCTGAGAGCTTCCCTGACAAGCGCGATGCTCCCTTCCAATTGATTCTCAACGCGATCTCGTAGGGGTTTGAGCCCATCCACGGCGCCATTTCGTGCGGGCGGCTTAGCGAACCGTGACGCAAGTGGGGTCGAGGGCGTCGGGGGTGAGCGGGTCGTCGGTGACCCACTGTGCGAGGGGAGTGGCGCTGGCGACCATGGCCTGCAGGCAGAGAAGGCCCCCGGGGTACAGCTCAGGATCGATCTGGGCCTCGAAGCGCACCGTGACCGCCGAGCCGTGGGCCAGGTCGTCAAGGACCCAGCTCATGGCGTGACTGTCGGCATCGTAGGTGCCCGTCTGGATCTCCCGGGCCCAGCTTATCTCCGGAGGAAGCCCCAGGTTGACCGTGATTGTGCCGAGATCGGTAGCATCGGCGTAGACCTGGACCTCCACGAAGAGCTTGTCCCCGGCGGCGAAGTCTGCGCAGTTTTCGTCGCGGATGAAGAGTTGGCCGCGAAGGCCGAAGCAGTCCGGGTCATGGGCGTCATCCAGTCCATCGTTGTCGTCGTCCAGGTCGTTTCCACAGAGCCCCACATGGGAGGATTCGAGCGGGTAGATCCCGCCGTTGCATTGGGGGAAGTTGGCCGCGCAGGCGAAATCTTCACAGTCGGTCAGGCCGTTGTCGTCGTTGTCCACTCCGTCATGGCAGATCTCCAAGGGGCAGGCTCCAACACCCGCGCAATCGGGATCATTACAGTCCACCAGTCCATCGTTGTCGTCGTCCCAGCGATTGTCACACCGCTCGCAGCCGCAGTAGCGGATGCTCAGACGACAGTCATTCTCACAGCGGAGTCCCGCTCCGGACAGCCCCAGGGATGCGCAGGTCAGTTCGCGCAGATCCTCTCCGTCACACGCCTCTTCGTCTTCGGCCACGCCATCGCCGCAGATCGCCCCGTCCACACATTGCGAGTCATCCAGCCACCGGCACAGGTAGTCACACCGGAGCTCGCCTCCGCCACCGAAGCCCAGGCTCTCGCAGGTCTCCCCATCGAGATTCTGTCCGTCACAGTCCTCGTGGGGGTCGATTACACCGTTGCCGCAGGATTTGCCAACGTAGCCAACCCCCAGGCATCCTTCGCATCCCCCGGTGCCCGTAGCGACGATGATCATTGTGGCGAGCACGGCCCACCATCGACAACGACGGAGTCGTTGAAACCTCCCGGTTCGAGTACGTTCTTTCGTCATTGTCCCAGTCTCTTTACGGTAGTCCAGTAGTCCATAAGGGCTGCGCAGACAGCCTCCCCCATTATCCGCCAGTGTTCAGTTGCGAGTCAACGAATGGATTCCACGAATGGATTCCACGATAGTCGATTTCGACAGCATCGCTCCGACCGATCAGGGAAAGAAAGCGACCATAACCAGTGGACTTGGTTTTCAAGTAGGGTGATTTTGACCGGATTATTGGGTGCAACGGCCAATACCGGGGGACTTGGGGGGTCCAAGTGTTGCCATTGTGGCCGTTTGGGCCCTCAAAGCGACCATAACCAGTGGACTTGGTTTTCAAGTGAGGTGGTTTTGACCGGATTATTGGGTGCAACGGCCAATACCTGGGGACCTGGCCGGCGTGAGCGCACACGCCCCTGGCTGACGCGGATCCCTGGCGAGGTCGCGAACGCTCGGGTGTGCTCATCTTCTTTCTGATCGACAGAAAAACCGGCGCTGCCCATACGTGGGCGGTTTCGCCCAGCGTTTGTGCCTGCGTCTCACGTTCGACGCCTGAGACCTCGTCAGTCCAGATGCGACCGGTGGGTCTCTTCTCGCTGACTGCCTGTGAAAGGAAGGTCTACTACCATGGCACGCCAGAAGAAGCCTGAGCGCATCCCCAAGCATCGTACCGAAGACCGGGAACGAGACTTCTGGGCCGACCACGACTCAACCGACTTCATCGAGTGGGATCGGGCCAAGAGTGCGGTGTTGCCCGAAGCTCAAACCATCGACGAAGACCATCTCCATCCGCCTCCCCGAGTCCTTGCTCCACGCGCTCAAGACCCTCGCCAACAAGCGAGATGTCCCCTACCAGTCGCTCCTGAAGATCTTCCTGGCTGAGCGGGTCGCCGCCGAGCGTAAGCAGGGTTGAGGCCGAACCCTATGAGATGGGGATGGGAGAAGACGGTGTGGGGAAGAAGAAGGCGTGGGGTTTAGTTGGTCAGGCGTTCGATCTGGGACTGTAGCAGGGCGATGGACTGGTGGGTCTCTTCGAGCCAGGTGCGCTCTTTGGCCACGACCTCGGCCGGGGCCCTGGAGACGAACTTTTCGTTGGAGAGCTTGCGCGTAAGCCCGGTGGCCTGCTTTTGGAGTTTTTGGATTTTCTTGTCGAGGCGGGCGCGCTCGGCTTCGAAGTCGATGAGACCCTCGAGGGGCACGAAGATTCGGATGGGCGTGGCCACGGCGGCGGCGCTCTTGGGGGGCGGGTTGGACAGGTCGCCCTCGGTGACCTCGGCGACCTTGGCCAGCCGGGCGATGCCGGGCCACAGCGGGCGGAGGGGGACCAGGTCGTCGGGGTTTTCGGCGCAGAGGATCACCGACGGGAGCTGCTGGCCCGGGGCCACGCCGGGGGTCTCGGCGCGGATGGAGTTGATGGCCGAGGTGACCTCCTGGACCAGGCGGGTGGTGGCCTCGAGGTCGGCGTCCACCACGAAGTCTTCGGCGTGGGGCCAGGCGGCGGTGATGAGGGCCTCGCTCAGCTCGGCTTCGGCGCCGGCGGCCAGGAGGGCCGGGCGGAGCTCCTGCCACAGGGCCTCGGTGACGAAGGGCATCAGCGGGTGCAGCATGCGCAGGATGGCGTCGGCGGCGCGCAGCATGGTGTGCTGGGCGTGGATCTTGGATTCATCGTCGTCGTTCCAGAGTCGCGGCTTGACCACCTCGAGGTACCGCGAGCAGTAGTCGTCCCAGAACAGGTGGTAGAGGCGGTCGCAGGTCTCGCCCAGGAAGTAGACCTCGTTGTTGGCGGTGACGTCTGCCACGGCGCCGCCCACGCGGCTCAGGATCCAGCGGTCCTCGGGGCTCGTGGATTCCATTTCCGGCCGCGGACCGATCCCTTCCATGTTGGGCAGGATCACCCCGTGGAAGGCCTGCCAGAGCTTGTTGGCCAGCCGCCGCCCCTCCTCGAAGATGGGCACCTCCACGTCGAAGCTCTGGATGCCGTTCTCGTCGTCGCGAGGGGTGCGGTTCACGCTGAGCTTGAGCGACTGGTTCAGCCCCGTGGTCAGAGATAGGATGCCGTAGCGCAACGAGTCGGCGCCGTAGACCTTGTAGTGCTCCATGCGGTGCATGGGGATCCCCTTGGCCGGGGAGAACTTGCCCTGGATCTCGTCTGTACCGCCCTCGATGACCTTCACCGGGTCGAAGCCGTTGCCCCGGCTCTTGGACATGATGTTGCCCGTCTCGTCCAGGATGGTGCCGTGGATGTACACGTGGTGAAAGGGCGTCTCGCCGTCCATGAACTTCATGCCCATCATGATCATGCGCGCCACCCACAGGGCCAGGATGTCCCGGGCGGTGATGAGCACGTTGGTGGGATAGAAGTACTCCAGCTCCTCGGTCTTGTCCGGCCAGCCCAGGGTGGACATGGGCCAGAGCTGTGACGAGAACCAGGTGTCGAGCACGTCCGGATCCTGCACCAGGTGCGTCGAGCCGCACTGGGGGCACTTGCCGGGCTTGTCGTCGGGCTCGAAGGAGTCTGGCACGATGGGCGTAGCTCCGGACGGGATGGGCAGCGGCTCGCCGTTCTGCCCGATCTCGATCTCCGGGTGGCACTCGGTGCAGTACCAGATGGGGATGCGGTGGCCCCACCAGATCTGTCGCGAGATGCACCAGTCCGGCGTGGAGTCCAACCAGCGCAGGTAGTCGTCGCCCCGCCGCTCGGGGAAAAAACGCACCTGGCCGTCGTCCGAGAAGCACTTGCGGGCCAGGTCCACCAGCGAATCCATCTTCACGAACCACTGGTCCGACAGGTAGGGCTCCACCACGGTATTGGACCGGTAGCAGTGGGCCACGCTGTGGGTCAAGGGCTCGATCTTGCCCAGGCGCCCGGCCGCTTTGAGGTCCGCCACCACCTGGTCTCTGCCCTCGGCGGTGGCGCTGAGCCCTTCGTACTTTCCGGCGTTGGCGTTCAGGGTGCCGTCGGGGTTCAGGATGTTGATCTGGGGCAGGTCGTGGCGCTTGCCGCACTCGTAGTCGTTGAAGTCATGGGCCGGGGTGACCTTCACCGCGCCGGTGCCCTTCTCGGGGTCGGGCAGGATCTCGTCGGCGATGATGGGGATCTCCCGATCCATCAGGGGCAGCAGGACCATTTTTCCCACCAGGTCCTGGTAGCGCTTGTCCGAAGGATGCACCGCCACGGCGGAATCACCGAGCATGGTCTCGGGTCGGGTGGTGGACACGGTGATGACCCGGTCGGGCTCGCCCACCACGGGGTAGTGCAGGTCCCAAAAGAACGTGTCCACGTCGTGGTGCTCGAGCTCGTCGTTGGACAGGGCGGTCTGGACGCCCACCGACCAGTTGATGAGGCGCTTGCCGCGATAGATGAGCCCCTCGCGGAAGAAGTCCAGGAACACCGCGCGCACGGCCCGCGAGAGCTTGGTGCTCATGGTGAAGTTGGTGCGCTCCCAGTCGCAGGAGGCGCCCATGCGCCGCAGCTGCCCCAGGATGCGATCCATGTACTCGTCCTTCCAGGTCCAGATGCGCTTCAAGAGCTCATCCCGGCCCAGATCGTGACGGGTCTTGCCTTCCTCTTCGAAGATGCGCCGCTCCACCACGGACTGGGTGGCGATGCCCGCGTGATCACAGCCGGGCAGCCACAGGGCCTCGTACCCCTGCATGCGACGGCAGCGGGTGATGGCGTCCTGGATGGAGTTGTTCAAAGCGTGGCCCAGGTGCAGCAGCCCGGTGACGTTGGGCAGCGGGATCATGATGGTGTGCGGCTTCTTGTCCGGGTTGGGCTCGGGGTGGAAGAAGTGGTTTTCATCCCACCACCGGTACCAGTCCTCCTCGATGAGGGAGGGATTGTACTGCTTGGTGTCCGCGGGCGCGGGGCGCTGGGTCAGGGTCGAGTCGGTCATGGTGTCTTCCACGGTCTGAGGTTCGCGGGGCATAGGGCCCAAGGCCACAGCTGGCCCAAGGCCACAGCGAAGCTATGTAACCCTGTCCCCGCCTCGATGCAACAGTGGAGCACTTTTTCACGCAACCGCTTTGGGCCCATGGCCGATAACCCCATTGAGAGTCCCAACAGTCCGAACGTGAAAGGACGTACGTCATGACCGATTCCATGGAGCGTCGTTGGATTCGGCGCACGGCTCACCCTGCCCTGTGGGAGGTGTATGCCCGACTTTGCGAGGAGCCTTGCGTCCGGGATCGGTTGATCTGGCCGCACCACGGTTTGGTGGTCAGGCACCTGGCCCGTGGTGGCGGCGCGGTGCGTGGGGCCAGGGAGATCCGGACCCTGTCAGCCCATCACCTCTTCGGGTCGGCCAGCGAAGTGGGGCGGTACAACGCCCTGGCCCGTCCCCGCCGCGCCCTGCGGCTGCTCGAGGAAAACACGCTCCCGGACGCAGCGACGCGGGCGCGACAGGCACCAGGGTTCAGGGAGAAGCACTTGAGGCTCACCAGGCCCGGGGTGGGCGAGATCCTGAACCGGTGGGTCCTGGCCCGGGCGGTCCGTCTGTCGAAGGTGTATTTCGAATGTAGGCCCGGGTTTCGGCCTCCGAGGCTCTGGGGAGATCGCTTCGTGAACGTCTTTGGGCGGGACTGGTATCAGGAGTGCCTCAGCATGATGAGCAGGTCGGCTGTGCACGCCGCTTGCCGGGGCGATCTGATCTCGCTGGAGGCGTACGCTGAAAAAGCGGCGGTCTGACGTGGCGGTCTGGCGTCGGTGCGCGTAGACTGGGCCGATGTCTGTGCAGCACGAGATCTATGCCACGGTGCCCCTGGGAATGGCGGGGCTGCTTCGAGACGAGCTGGCGGAGTTTGGCGCGGAGGCTTTGCGCCCCACCCGGGCGGGCGTGTCTTTTCGCGGGGACCTGGAGGTGGCCTATCGGGCGTGCCTGTGGTCCCGCCTGGCGAGCCGGGTGCTCCTGAAGGTCGGCAAGTTTCCGGCGCCGGACGCCGACGCGCTCTACGCCGGCGTGCGGCAGATCCCCTGGCAGGACCACATGGGCCCGGACGACACTCTGGCGGTGCACGCCACGGGTCGGAACGCAGCCCTGCGACACACGGGCTTTGCCGCCCGTCGGGTCAAGGACGGCGTCGTGGATCAGTTCCGGGATAAGGTTGGTCGACGGCCCTCGGTGGACCTGCGGGCGCCGGATCTGGCCATCCACCTGCACCTGCAGGGAACCTGGGCCGAGCTGAGCCTGGACCTTGCGGGCTCGGCCTTGAGTCGTCGAGGCTACCGGGTGCAAGGGGTGACGGCGCCCCTGAAGGAGAACCTCGCGGCCGCGGTGTTGCTGCTGCTGGACTGGCCGGCGGTGGTGGACGCGGGGGGGGATTTCGTAGATCCCATGTGCGGGGGTGCCACCCTGCCCATCGAGGCGGCCTGGATGTCGGCGGATCGGGCGCCGGGGCTGGATCGTAAGCGGTTTGGTTTCCACGGCTGGCGGGGGCACGACAACTCCGTCTGGCTGCGGCTGTTGACCGAGGCCGAGCAGCGGTTCGAGGCCGGGCTTCATCGCAAGCCGACCATCGTAGGCTACGACGCGGATCGGTCCTCGGTGAGTGCGGCCCAGCAGGCCGTGGTCGCGGCGGGCATGTCCGGTCGGGTACACGTGGAGCGGCGAGAGCTTTCGGACGCTGAGCCTCCGGCGCGCTCCGATGGGGGCCTGGTGGCGGTGAACCCGCCCTACGGTGAGCGGCTGGGGGAGGTGGGGGAGCTGCGGCTGCTTTATCGGAGCCTGGGCGCGCTATTGGCGGAGCGGTTCTCGGGGTGGCGGGTGGGGGTGCTCACCGGTAGCGAGCAGCTCGCCGGGAGCCTGGGGCTGGAGCCGGCGGGGCGGGACACGCTCTATAACGGCGCGCTGGAGTGCGACCTGCTCCGGATCGAGCTCGGGGCGGGCTCGGCCCCGGCCGGAGATGCCACCAGAGATGCCACCGGAGATGCCACCGGGGATGGCGTCGGCGAAGACGCTGGGGATGAGGCTCCCAAAGAATCCAACGCAGCGCCCAACGCAGCGCCCAACGCAGCGCCCAACGCAGCGCTCAACGCAGCGCCCATGGTCACACGGGACGCCCCGGGACCCGGTTCCGACGCCTTCGCAGGCCGGCTTCGCAAGCGAGCCCGTCACCTGGCTAAGTGGGCCCGGCGCAATGACGTGAGCTGCTACCGGCTCTACGATGCGGATTTGTTGGACTACGCCGCTGCCATCGATCGCTACGAGGACTTTGTGCACGTGCAGGAGTACGCGCCGCCCAAGACCGTGGATCCGGCCCGGTCGGCCCAGCGGCTGGCCGACATCCTGGCCCTTACGCCCGAGGTGCTCGACCTCCCGGCCGCCAATGTTTTTCTCAAGGTGCGGTCCCGCCAGCGGGGCCGGGCCCAGTATGTGAAGCTGGGCGCCGGCGGTGACTTTCATCCCGTGCGGGAGGGGGGCCACCGCTTCTTGGTGAACTTTACCGACTACCTGGACACGGGGCTCTTTTTAGACCACCGGCTGGTGCGGCGTCTGGTGGGGGAGCTGGCCCGTGGGCGTCGGGTGCTCAACCTCTTCGGCTACACGGGCACCGCCGCGGTGTACGCGGCCAAGGGGGGCGCCACCAATACCACCACGGTGGATCTGTCCAACACGTACCTGGGCTGGGCCCGCCGGAACTTGTCGCTCAACGGGCTCGACGAGCACAGAAACGAGCTGGTTCGGGCCGATGTCATCGCCTGGCTGGGCGAGCAGCAGCAGCAACGCTGGGACCTGATCTTTTTGGACCCGCCCACCTTCTCCAACTCCAAAAAGCTAGACCGCACCTTCGACGTGCAGCGGGATCATGTGGAGCTCATCGAGCTGGCCATACGGCGGCTCACCCCCGACGGAATGCTGGTCTTCTCAAACAACTTCCGGAAGTTCGAGCTGGATCGGGAGGCGCTGGGAGGTCTGCACGTGGAGGATCGCACCCGGCAGACCATCGACGAGGACTTCCGCCGCAGCCAGCGCATCCACCACTGCTACCTGATCAACCGGTCGTAACCTGATCGGGCAGGGGCTACTTGATCGGGCGGGGGCTACTTGATCGGGCGGGGGCTACTTGACCACGTAGACGCGCTGGATCACGACTGCGCGCAGGGGAACGTTGGGGCGACCGCGTACGCGGCCGGTGGAGACGTTGCGGATCTTTTCCACAACCGCCTTTCCGGAGATCACCTTGGCGAAGACGCAGTAGCCCCATAGTTTTCCCCGGGGGGCTTTTTGGTCCAGGAAGGTGTTGTCCTTGGTGTTGATGAAGAACTGCGCCGTGGCCGAGTGCGGGTCCCCCGTGCGCGCCATGGCCACGGTGTATCGTTTGTTGGACAGACCGTTTCCGGCCTCGTTGGCGATGGCGGCGCGGGTGGTTTTGCGGACCATGTTCTTGGTCATGCCGCCGCCCTGGATCATGAAGTTGGAGATCACCCGGTGGAAGATCGTGCCCTTGTAGAACCCGCTTTTGACGTAGCGGAGGAAGTTTGCTGTGGTTTTGGGGGCCTTGGCACGGAAGAGCTGGATCTGGATGGTTCCGTGGTTGGTCACGATGGCCACCACCGAGCCCTTGCCGGCTTTGCCGACCTTGCCACTCTTGCTACCCTTGCCGCCGGCCTGGGTATCGGACGCTCCCAAGAGCAGCGCCAGGGTGGCGCCGAGGATCGCGAGCTTGCGAGAGGTCATGTGTTTCTCCTGTGTTTTTCTTCGTCAAAGGGACCCCGGAAAGGGTACCCGGGTCTTGATCAGTATTTGAAGCGCCGGAGCTGGTTCCACTCGAAGGGCACGGACCACTGGGGAGTTTGTACCGGGCTCGAAGCTGAGGCCTTGTACCACGCGCCGCCGCCGGATGCCTTGAGGACGTGAAAGTCCTGGGCCGGGGTGTAGCCCTCGCCGATGAGGACCCGGACCTGGCCGGTGCTGTTTTTGGCTACGTCCAGGATCGTCACCGCATGGCCCAGGCTGCCGGGGCTCGGAGGCGGTTGCACGAAGAAGCTCCCGGCCGCCAGATCGGCGAACCTCACCCTGGGCTCCCGGGTGTTGTGCATCGTGCCGGTCATCATGAACATGAAGGTCAGATAACGACGGAAGTGTTTGCGACCGTAGCCCGCGCGGTAGCCGGGCTTGTACACGATGCGTCTCCCCTGGCGTTTTGGCCGGATGCCCCGGGCGTACTGGGCCCAGCCGAAGTACCTGCCCCCGGCGTAGCGGAACCGGGCGCGCCCCGCCTTCTTCTTCCACCACCAGTACTCTCCCCGTAGCCGCATGAGCGTGTCCATGCACTGCTGCAGGTCCCGCTTGCCCACGT
This sequence comes from Deltaproteobacteria bacterium, assembly GCA_029938605.1. Lineage (GTDB taxonomy): Bacteria > Myxococcota_A > Polyangia > HGW-17 > JAJRWW01 > JAJRWW01. The sequence goes on from JAOZUO010000043.1 coordinate 41,910, forward strand.
CCAGGTCTATCACCGCCGCCGCCGCCGCCGTGGCGCCCATGAGCAGTCGCCCGGCATAGTCCCGTACGGTGGTCCCCTTGGCTCGCATGGGCAGGTGGCGGAGCCAGTCGGCATAGGAGCCGGCCGTTACCTTCACGCGAGCAAAGCCCACCGGCGCCGGAAACCGCGCCGCCAGGGACTCATACCCGGCCCGTCGTCGCCTCCAGGGATAGCGTTTGGCGGCCTTGACCATCGTTGGAGGAGGCGTTGCAGTGGGCGTTGTCGCGGGCGTTGCCGTGGGCGCTGTCGTGGGCGTTGCCGTGGGCGTTGTCGTGGGCGTTGCAGTGGGCGTTGTCGTGGGCGTTGCCGTCCGCCTCCGAGATCTCGCCGGCGTTGCAGTGGGCGTTGTCGTGGGCGTTGCCGTCCGCCTCCGAGATCTCGCCG
>JAOZUO010000043.1:42432-46385 GCA_029938605.1 Deltaproteobacteria bacterium
GGCGTTGCAGTGGGCGTTGTCGTGGGCGTTGCCGTCCGCCTCCGAGATCTCGCCGGCGTTGCCCGTGGGGGCGTGGCGGTTCCCTCGGGCGCGTCGGTGCGGTTCGCCATGGGGCGCTGACCACTTCGCCGGGGCGCATCCGTTCGCGGCGGCGCATCGCCACAGGCCACGAAGGTCCCCGCCATCAGACAGACCAGGCCGGTCGCTGCGGTACGAAGTCCAAAATCGGCGCTATGCGTCATCTCTATCTCCGGACTGGCTGGTTTCTTCTTCGACGAAGGGTGTTGAGAAAAGCTTCACCGAGGGAGCGCTGGCGCAGTCACCGGGACTGGGACGGGCGCTCGCGCTTAGCATAGCAGAGCTACGCTCAAGAGCCATTGTCCTTGCCATAGGGACTGTTTTTGACTGTCGGAAATTCCATGGTGTAGCAAAACTGTACACTTGGTTGGGCCGTGTCTGGGTGTTCTTGGACCGGGGTTATCCCTATGATTCTAAGGGAAATTGGCTGGATCGGTACTTGCAGTATCTCCGCGCATTGCTGGATGTCCCCAAGAAAGGGTTGTCATGCGTTCCAACGAGAAAACACAGAAAATTCTAAGGTCCTGGCGAAGAGCTGTCGTGCTGTGCTGCGTACCGTTTACGCTCCTGGCGTGTCAGGAGAAACCCGCGGGCACTGACAAGGCGTCCGGTCCCGGCGCCCCACCGGCGGCGGATACAATGGGGACGTCCCCCATGACGGCGATGGCAGCCATGGGACTGCCTTCTAAGGCGACTTCCCCCAAGGGTGTGTCCCCCAAGGCAGGCTCCCGGGTAGCCAACGCGACCCTCAAGATGGTGGGCCGGTACAAGAGCAAGACCCTCGGTGGTGCCGAGACCCTGCACATTCAGCGCGGCGGCTCCATCGCCGTTCTTTGTGACTCCAAGAAGGGCGCCGTCGAAGTGGTCGACATCGCCGTGCCTACTAAGGTCAAGTTCCTGGCCAACCACGATCTGAAGCTGATTCCAGGCGAGGAGGCGACCTCCGCCGCGATTCATCCAACGTACGGCTACTATCTGGTGGCCATTCAGTCCGCCGGCGTGCACCGGAGGGGGCGTATCGAGATCCGCTCGGTGGCCAGTGGCAAGCTCATGGCCACGATCCCCTCGGGTGTCGGTCCCGACGCAGTGGCCATCAGCAACGACGGGAACCTCGCTAGCGTGTCCAACGAAGGAGAGCCCTTCTCCTATGATCCCAAGCGCAAGATCTTCGAAACGGCCGCCGGCAGCGTGACCTTGATCCACCTGTACGCGGAGCCGCGCAAATGCGCGGCGGTGGAGTTTCATCTCCCTTCCTATGCGGCGAACCTCAAACGATCGGGGAGAGACGCCCTGGATCGCATGCTGGACCGCAAGGTCGACTGGAACGGCAACGGGAAGATCGACAAGAAAGTGGACTTCAACGGCAACGGAAAAATTGAAGATGTTGCCGTGGTGGTGGGCTCCTATCGTGGCGTCCCCATCAAAGCCAATGAGAGCCGTGGCGAGGTCTTCCTGTTTCCCGCCCGGTTGATCGTATCCGGGATCCTGGAGCCCGAGTACGCCGCCTTCTCTCCATCTGGGCACAAGCTCTATCTCGTGGTGCAGGAGGCCAACCTCATTGCGGTGATCGACACACGGAAGATGGCCGTGGAGCGATACTTCGACCTGGGGGTTACCACCCACCGGGCCGACACCGTCGCGGACGGCAAGTTCCAACTCGATGCCAAGCCCCTCACCTTCTTCCGGGAGCCCGATGGCCTCTCCATCAGCCCCTCCGGCCGGTATCTGGTTACCTCGGATGAAGGAGACTCGGTGCCGCCGATCACGGGCGCGCCCCGGACCAACACCCACGGAGGCGGTCGTACCCTGAGCGTTTTCGACGTCGCCACGGGGAAGGTGCTTGGAGACACGGGCGATCAGATTGATGTGCAGGCCGCCAAGGTCGGCGCCTACCCCGATGAGCGAAGTGGCATCAAGGGCTCGGAGCCCGAGGAGGTTTCGACCTTTGTGTATGGCGGCGTGCTCTACGCAGTGGTGTCCCTGGAGCGGGCCGATGGTGTGGCGCTGGTGTCCCTGTTGGATCCCACCCACCCGAAGGTGCTCGGGGTCGCTTCCATGCACAAAGGTGTACGGGGCACCTACCAGCCCGAAGGCATCGCCACCTGGCGCCACCCCAAAGAGGACGCGGTGTACGTCTTTACGGCTGACGCAGAGACGGGGACCATGACGGTCTTTCGCGTGGCGGGGCCTTCTAAGTAGTGCCAGTGAGGAACAGAGTATGATCAGCCGCCGCCGCAGCCGAAAAGAGAAGAACCGCCGGATCCTCCTGGTGGATGACAATCGCGCCATCCACGCTGACTATCGGAAGATCATTGGGTCCGTCGGCGATTCGGCGGCTCAGAACAAGTTCGACGAGTTGGAGCAGGATCTGTTTGGGGGTTCATCCACGCTGGTGGACCTGCCCAGCTACGAGGTGGATTCGGCGTACCAGGGGGAGCAGGCCCTGGAGATGGTGCAGCAGGCGTATAGGGAGATGCGTCCCTATGCCATGGCCTTTGTGGACATGCGCATGCCCCCCGGATGGGACGGCCTGGAGACCATCTCTCGCGTGTGGAAGGTCTGCCCCGAGCTCCAGATCGTGGTGTGCACCGCGCACAGCGACTACTCCTGGCGTGAGCTGGTCACCAAGTTGGGCTTGACCGATAGCCTGCTGTTTCTGAAGAAGCCATTTGATAGCGTTGAGGTGCGGCAGCTGGCGTTGGCGATGACCGAGAAGTGGAACCTCGCCACTGCGTTGGAGCGCACTCTCAGCCGCCTCGACTCCTCCCTTGGAAGCTACAAGGCAACCCTGGGCAAGCCGACCACGCCGGCCACGCTTGCCACGCCGACCAAGCCGGCCAAGCCGGCCACGCCGGCCAAGCCGGATCAGGACCTCAGCGCCGTACGGGAGCAGTTGGCCGATGCCCAGAAGACCATCGGACGGGTGTTGAGCTCCGTGCGAAAACGGAACGTCTCCTCGTCTTAGGATGAAAACCGATGCCCGAACAGAGTGAGAACCCGGATCTGGCGCGCGAGGTGGATCTGCTGCGTGGCCGGTTGGAAGAGACCGAGGCGGCGCTGGCCACCGAGGCGAAGCTGGCGGGAATGGCCGTGGTGAGCAATGGCATTCTTCACAACGTTGGCAACGTCTTGAATGGGGTCGTCATCGCGACGGACCTGGTCAAAGACATGACCCAGGAGCTTCGAATCGACGGTGTGGACCGCGCGGCGAAGCTCCTGGAAGAGGTGTTGGGTGATGCTGCCGGGCCGGGGTCGGGGTCGGCCCCCAGCCGCGTCGAGAAGCTGCCCGCCTACCTGTTTGGGCTCTCCGAGAGGCTGGAGTCCCAGCGGGCCCGGATCCTCGAGGAGTTATCGACTCTGGTGATGGCGGTGGATCACCTCAAGGACATCACCAAGATGCAGCAGTCCTACGCCAAGGACGACCAGGTGACCGAGAGGTTGAACATCCGTCACATCGTTGACGACGCCCTCAAGCTCAGCCGCACCTCTCTGGAGCGCCACCACATCCAGGTCACCCAGGACTACCGAAAGGTGCCCGACCTTCAGGTGGCCAAGCACGCCGTGCTGCAGATCCTGATCAATCTCATGCGCAACGCCAAGCAGGCCATGAGTCACCTCCGGGAGGAGGACAAACGGCTGATCATCCGGATCCGCGCCCCGGGGGACGACACCATCGTCATTCAGATCGTCGACAACGGAGTCGGGATCTCCGACGACAACCTGAGCCGGCTGTTTAACCGCGGTTTCACCACCCGGCCCGATGGCCACGGTTTTGGCCTGCACGTAAGCCGGATTGCCGCGCAGAGGATGGGCGGTAGACTCCTGGCGGCGAGCGACGGAGAAGGCCTGGGCGCCACCTTTGACCTCGTGCTCCC
>JAOZUO010000043.1:46485-55803 GCA_029938605.1 Deltaproteobacteria bacterium
TCCTGGCGGCGAGCGACGGAGAAGGCCTGGGCGCCACCTTTGACCTCGTGCTCCCTGTGGAGCCTCCAGCCTCCACTCCCGCAGACTGATCCATCACATCACTCCCCGGCCCCGGCCCCGGCCCCGGCCCTGGCCCCGGCCCTGGCCCCGGCCCCGGCCTTGGCCCCGGCCCTGGCCAGGGTCAAGGCCAAGGGAAAGGCTCGGCTACCCTACCGAAAGCGGGGGGCGCGCATCTGGGCCACCTGCTTGTGGTCGAGTTGGTCGCGTAGGCCCAGGAGCGGGCCGGGAACCGGGAGCACCTCGCGTCACGATCCCCAAATAAGAAAGTTTTTACGGACGGACATTCTTGACATTTATTAGGGTGCTGGGTTACAAATCATGGCTGTGGTAATCAACAGCTAATTTGGAGGATTTGTAGAATGAAACGACTGGTAATTTTTGCTGCGGCAGGACTAATCGTCGCAGGGTGTGGAGAATCCTCCACGGTAGGAAACCTAAACAATAACCAAGTGTTGTCGGAGTGCGGCAATGGTGTGGTAGAGGAAGGAGAGATCTGCGACGACGGTAACGTCACCGGCGGTGATGGCTGTAGCGTTGACTGCCAGCTCGAGTTCTGTGGCAATGGCGATGTGGATGATCCCGAGGTTTGCGACGACGGCAATAACGTGGGTGGCGATGGCTGCAGCGCTGATTGCATGTCCAATGAAACCTGCGGCAACGGCGTCGTCGATTCCGTGGTCGGCGAGCTATGCGATGATGGAAACACCGTAGATAGTGACGGCTGCCAGGCGAACTGCACCCTGGAATCTTGCGGAGACGGTGTTTTGGACGGAGGCGAGACCTGTGACGATGGCAACAACGTAGGTGGCGACGGCTGTAACGCGCTGTGCTCTTCCAACGAGACCTGCGGCAACAGCATCGTGGACGTTGCTGCCGGCGAGCAGTGTGACGACGGCAACACCAGCATCGGTGACGGCTGCGATGACGATTGTCTGTTCGAGTTCTGTGGCAACGGCACGGTAGATGCTTCCGAGGTGTGCGATGATGGCAACACCGCCGGCGGTGATGGCTGCGCCGCGGACTGTATGTCCGACGAGACCTGCGGCAACAGCATCGTGGACGTTGCTGCCGGCGAGCAGTGTGACGACGGCAACACCAGCATCGGTGACGGCTGCGACGACGATTGTCTGTTCGAGTTCTGTGGCAACGGTACGGTGGATGCGTCCGAGGTGTGTGACGACAGCAACATGCTCGACGGTGATGGCTGTTCCGCGGATTGTATGTCCGACGAGACCTGCGGCAATGGCACGGTGGATGCGTCCGAGATGTGTGACGACAGTAACAGGATCGACGGCGATGGTTGCAGCGTAGACTGCGCGATCGAACACTGCGGCAACGGCGTCGTGACCGCAGGCGAGTTCTGCGACGACGGCTACAACGATGAATGCGGGTCCTGCAACAGCGACTGCTCCGCAGCCGGTACAGGGATTGTGTGCGGTGATGGCGAGCTGTGTCCGGAGGCTGAGGTGTGCGATGACGGCAACACCGATGCCGAAAACGGTACCGACGACTTCTGCGCCGCCGACTGTTCGGCCCACTCCTGGCCTTGCGGTGATTGGCCCGGATTTATGCCGACGTCTTACAGTAGCTGTCGGTACAACTTCTGGGACGCGACAATGAACGGCAGCAGCTCGGGCTACGCCGTCGTCAGCGAGGGAGACTCCTTCTCGATGACGATATCGAGCGAGTACAACCACTGCGGCTACTGTCCGGGCTGTGTCGTGCAGACCTATCTCGGACTGATGCCCGGACCGGCGCCCGCGGTGGACGATGGCACCCTGGCCGGGTGCGGCGACGGATACCAGTACTGCCGGAGCTCTATGAGCTCTGGGGCAATCTATAACGAGTCTAGTACCTTTACCGCTCCCACCGAGGGCACCTACTACCTGAGATGGAACGCCTCGCTCAATTACAGCTGCGGCTCCTGGGGCTGCCCGGACGAAGGCAGGAACATGTTCGCGCTCTGCGTCATTCCTTAGAATCCCTTCCACTCCCGCAGACTGATCCATCACATCACTTTCCGGCCCGCGAGCCCGAGCCAAGGTTCGGCTACCCCACCGAAAGCGGGAGGCGGCAGAGGAACGTCGCTCCCCGGTCGAGCCCTTCAGACGTGTGCTCGATGGTTCCCCCGAGCTGCTTGACCGTGTTGGCGCAGTAGTGCAGCCCGTACCCGAGTCGGTCCTGTTTGGTGGTGAACCCGTAGCTGAACAGGTTTTCGCTGCTGTCGGGGTCCACGCCGACGCCGGTGTCGGCGATCTCCAGATGCACAAAATCCCCCTGGGGGTGTAACCGCAGCGTGATGCGCCCAGACCAGTGGTCAGGCGCCCGGTCCGCGAAGGCTCCAATGGACTCGGTGGCGTTGTTCAGCAGGTTGATGAGCACCTGCATCAATTTGGATTTCTCGGTCATTACCGGGGCCAGTGGCTCGACCTCCCACACCAGCTCGATTCCCTGGTCGCCGAGCGCCTCTTGTTCCAGGGTGACGCAGTCGGTCAGCAGCTCCGCCAGATCCACCGGGGCCAGGAGGCCGCCGCGCCCAGAGTAGGTTTGCTGGACGGCGATGATCCCACGGATGGACTCGATCTTTTCCAGGGAGACCTGCACCTCCGTTCCGATGCGTGCCTGTTCGGCGACGAGCTGATCACAGAGCTGCTGAAAAAACGGTAGGACTTTTCGTCCCTTGTCCGTGTCCAGGAACTCGGCGAGGTGGTCTTGTTGCTCGGACAGCAGCGCTGACAACCGGGTGAGCCCCGCGAGCCTGGATTCGGACACCACATCTCGGATTTCGGAGGTGGAGATGGACAGGGAGTTCAGGACGTTGCCGATGTTGTGAATGATCCCGGTGGCGATCTCGGCCATGCCCGCCTGGTGGGCCACATCCACGAGCTGCTCCTGCACCTTTTGAAGCTCTACGGCCCGCTCCTTGTCGGTCTCCGCGGCGGCCTTCTCCTGGAGAAGACGAACGGTCTCCCGTAGGTCCCGGGCGACGCCGACGAAACCACCGCGCCCGCCATCGGGCAATTTGAGCAGCGCGCCGGTGAAGCTGGTGGGGATGGGGACACCGTCGCGTGTTTTGAGCACGAGCTCCTGGTTGAGCTCCACCAGATCATCCAGCCGTTGCTGGGGCGGGGCATCGGCCATCAAGGCCCAGAGGGATTGGGATTTAAGCTCGGGCTCGCTGTAGCCGAGCAGGTCAGCGGTGGCCTGGTTGACGGTCTCGATATTTCCGTTTTCATCCAATACGAACAGGGCGTCGGCCATGGACGAGAGGATGGCCGCGAGGCGCACCTCGGAGGTCTTGAGTCGCTGGTGGGATTCCTCCAGGTCCGTGCGCAGAGACTGCTCGCTTTCGACCATCTGATCCAGGGACTCGGACAGGACCTCGATTTCATCTCCTGTTTGTACCCGCAGCCCGGACGTCCTCGTGCCCGCCATGATCTCCTGTGCCCCCGCCTTGAGCTGCTCCAACGGGGAGATCAGGCGCCGGGCCCAGGTGCGGCTGATAAACAGCCCCACCATGAAGAGGAACGCCGCGACGATTGCCAGGGTGGAAAACTGTCGGCGGAGGGCGCTGGCGGCCACGCGATCCTCGGTGGCGGCGTGCCGGGCGATGGTCTTTCGTAGGTTGTCGTTGGAGACCACCAGGCGCAGGTACCCGGCCCTGTTGCCCTCCAGCCCGATTTCCTTGTCCAGCAACAGGCCCGCCGCCAGGTCCTGGATCTTGAGCGACTGGCTGTCAAACCTGGGGAAGGTGGTGTTCTCTTCGCCCGTAGGGCTGGCCCACATCAATCGCCCCTGTCCGTCTCGCACCTCCACCGCGACAATCAGGGGGGATTTCACCGCGTCCAGGATCACCTCGCGGATGTTTCCGATCTCCGCCTTGTACACCGGGTTGAACAGGATTTTGGCCAGCTGCTGGGAAAAAAAGACGGCGAAATCCCGGGTGGTCTGGGTCAGGCTCTGGCGCAACAGCAGCTTGGTGTTGCGGTTCATGGAGTTGATTTCGGCCCGGGTGACCAACACCATCGCCACCGTGGAGATGGTCAGGGTGGCTCCCATGACCACCAGGATCAGGGTGAGCAGCTTGGACTTCAGACTCCGCTTCATGTCACTTCACCGCGTCTTTGAGGGACATGACGCGGCCCAGTTCCTCGGTCGAGATCTTGCGGAACTGCGACATCTTGAGCGGTGCCAGAATGACGCGGTGGGAGGCCAGGGTAAGGTGCGCGAAGATGCGGAGGATTGCCGCACTCAGCTGGGACTCCAGGTCGGATCGCGCCGAGACGATGACCCGCGGTATCTTCAACGACCGCTGCAGCACCCGGAGCCCGACGGGATTTTTGATCTTCGCGAAGTCGGTGTCGGCGAAGAAGCCACCCTCCAGACCCTTGCGGGTTATCCACCACAGCACCGACAGCTCCTCTTTGGCGAACTTGATTCGTACGCTGCGCGGGGGAATGGTGAGCGCGTCCGCCGCGACCACCTTCAGTCCGACTCGCTCCAGCATGATCCGCGGGAGGATGAACGTGCTTGTGGAGAAGCGGTCCTCGGACGCCATAGTCTTGCCCGCCAGCTCGGCGACGGTCTTGATCCCTGTGTCCTCCCTGACGACGATCAGGGACTGATAGAGCCACCTTCCTTTTTTCTTTCCGATGGCGATGGGAGTGAAGGTGCGATCCAGGGTCGCCAACATGGTGGCGTATCCAGAGCCGATGAACAGGTGGACAGAGCCTTGCTTCATCCGTTTGGCAAGTTGTTTGTGGTCCGTCACCACGACCACTTTACCTCCCGTGAAGCCTAGATTCCTCAGCTGCAGCCCGAGGTAGCTCGCCAGGGGCATGAATCTGCGGATGGCCCGGCTGGGGGTGTTGTCCACCTTGGCGATGACAAAGGGCTTGGTGTTGGCCCCCTCGCGCTTGAGAGGGGCGAAGCGGGTCCGGTGGGCCGGTTGGGTTGAGAAGATCCCGATGCGGTGGTTGCCCTGATCCGCCACCACAACGCGCTTGCGCTTCGAGTCGTAGGCGAGGCCATCGGGAGAGAAGAGCTGATGGGGTCCCCGCCCCAGGCCCTCCCCGAGGGTGAATTTGAACGCTCCTGAGAGGTCGAAGGCGATGATGCGGCCGGAGGCCTCATCCACCACGTAGCACAGGTCCCGGCCATTGCAGGCAATTCCCTCGACCTCGCCGCTGAAGTAGAACTGACGCGTGATCTGGGGGCCGATGGTTTCTACATGGCGCCCGCTCCGTTCGAAGATTTGGATCCGGCTGTTGTCCTCGTCCGCGATCCAGAGTCGCCCCCGCGGGTCCACTGTGATGGACTCGGGCCGGAGCAGGTCCGTCGCGCCTGTACCGCGCTGACTGATTCGACGTTTCACCGCGCCGCTGAGATCACAGACGTGAATGCACCCTTCGAAGCGGTCGACCACGTAGAGATCCTGGCCGTGGATGGTGATCGCGACGGGGTTGATGGGGACCACCGCCCGGTCTCGGGTAAACTCCACGAATCGTAGGAAGTTCCCCTTCAGGTCAAAAACCTGGAGCCGTTGCTGGCTCAGATCCGTCACATAGACATGGGTGCCGTGTATGAAGACACCATCCATGCGCCCGAACCGGCCCGGTCCGATGCCGCGCGAGCCGAAGGAGAAGCGGTGCTTTCCTCCGGGGCCAAAGACCGCCATGCGATGGTTTTGTCCGTCTACGACCCAGATGTTGCCTTGCTGGTCGAGGTCCACGCCGTCGGGCTTGTGGAGCTTCCCCGGCGCCGAGCCCTTGGACCCGAAGCTGAACCCGCGATTCTGCCTGGCGGCCTGGTCGCTCGAGGTGTTGCTGGGTCCCCCCGCCGTGCACCCCGCCCCCATGGCCAGCAGCCAGACTCCCGCCGCGACGACGAAGGGGGCGCGATTCATGGGGCCGTTTCGGCTGGCAGGTGAGGTGCACATGGCAGAGGGGGAGGGATGGGGGATCAGGGGACGACTTGCGTGAAGCTGCTGGTGAGCATCGTCACGCTGCCCTCCCGCTCGTTGGCGATAAAGGTGATGGCGTTCTGCATGCAGATGGCCAGCCCCTCGGAGCCGATCTCGCTCTTCTCGTTCAGCCCCGCGTCATCCTCTGCCTGGTAGCCGATGCCCACGGGTGCGACACTGTCGAAGAAGGGCTCGGTGGGATCGGTCACGTTGTAAACCAGCACCGCGTGGGACTCCTGCAGGGCCATGAGCGCGAAGACCTGGCCCCCGGCCTTGATGAGCGCGACCTCCTCGGGCTCCATGCGCTTGGTGCTTTTTTCCAAGTCCCGGTTGTAGCTCGACGGGAGGTCCCCGTTGTCTTCGATGCTGTACAGGGCCAGCACGGTGGCGTCGGTCACTGAGATCATCGCGAAGCTGTCGGTCTTTTCCAGCCCCACCAGGGCGATGTCGCCCTCCTCGTTCAAGGCGATGCCGTCGGGCTCACCCGCGGAGACGCCCAGGTCGTCGACGAAGTTGATGACGGCGTACATGGCGAAGTCCGCGTCGTTGATCTCGGACAGTCTGAAGAACGCGAGCTGGCTCGTCTCCTGGAGGGCCACCAGGACGGTGTCGTTGTCCGGCGCAATCTTGACGCCTTCGGGCTCGGCGTCCACGTCCCAATCGGTGGGGATGGTCTTGACGACGGTGGCCAGCTCTAGCCCAACGGACAGGTCGATTACCGAGACGCTGCCGCCGTGCCGATCGGCGGGCTTGCAGGGGCGATCCTCGCGATCGTCCTCGTCGGCGCTGACCAGCCAGCGCCCGTCCTTGGAGATCGCCACCGAGTCGGGGTTATAGCCCACCTCGATGGAGTTGATGATCGTGCCGTGGTTCACGTCGAGGTCCACGATGTGCAAAAAACCCTTGGCGCAGTCGGCGCGGGCGTCGGTGATCACCAGGAACTTGCCGTCGGGCGACACGGTCATGGAGGTCATCTCGCTGGCCGTCCCGCCCAGGTCATAGGAGTAGCTTTCGGCGAAGGAGAAGCTCGCGGCGCCGTAGTCGATGAAGGTCAGCTTCTTGGAGGCCGACGAGGCGAGCACGGCCCGGTTGACGGTCCCGGGAATGACGCGGACGATCTCTGGGTTCTCGTCGGCGCCCGTGGCCAGGCTCATCATCTCCTGGATGTCGAACCGTGGGTTGGCCTCGCACGAGCTGTCCGCGGCGCAGGCGTTGGGATGGACGTACTCCACTGGTACGTTGTTGCCTGAGTCATCGTCTGAGCAGCCAACGACAGACAGACAGCAGGCGAGTGCTACTGCGGCGATTCCGGTCTTCATGATCGGTCTCCTTTTTGAAAAATGGATCGATGTACATGTTTAGAACTCCAGATTCAGCTGAAACAGGAGTTGGTTGTCTGCGATGTCCGCGTCCACGCCGAGCCCGCCGGTGTCCTCCATGAGGATGTAGTACTCGACCTTGAAAAAGAGGAAGTCGGCCCAGGACGTGATGAAGGCGGCCGTCAACATTTGACGATTCCAGCTCACTGACTCGTCCCGCTGCTCCGGGATGTTCGTGAGGGCGGACTGGCCGTAGCGACCGAGCAGCAGGAACTTGAGCTTGGACGCCCAGTGGCCGGCGCCCACCCACCGCGACAGAGCGAGCTGGTAGGACGCCTGCACATAGAAGCCCTCCCGCCGGACCACGCCGTCGCGAGAGCGGATGTACTCTCCCCGGACGCCGACGCCCCAGCGGTTGAATCCCACCCGACCTCCGTACCAGTAGCTGAGGTCGTTGCTGAGCTCGTCGGTGGTGAACCCGCCGGCGGTGATGGCGCGTGGGAGCTCGTAGTCGGTGATGTAGCGGAGGTCTTCGTTGTCGTACAGTCGGCTGCCGAACCCGTACCCCAGCAGCGAGAACCCGTAGAGGTCCACGCCGATCTTGCCGCCGCCCTCGAAGGTGTTGCCAGACTCCGCCCGGTAGTCGTCATAGACCATCATCTTGAAGGAGTCGTCCTCGGCGATGTCGTCGGTACCCAGCTTGCGCTTGGAGCCGAACATGGCGCCGAAGCGGAGGGTCACGGGGCCCAGGGGGATGGCCGTCTGCACGGCGATCTGGGGTGTGCGGCCCTTCCAGTACTGGGTACCGATGAGGGGATAGCCTTCGGTCACCCGTCCCGGGTAGACAAAGGGCCGATCCTTGCCCACGAGGATCTTGGTGAAGGCGCGCCTGATATGAAAGGTGACATGGGCTCGATCGATGTAGACCTTGGACGAATTGCCCCGGATCTGAAACACCCCGACAAACCAATTCTTGTACAGCAGGCGGGGTTCGAGCACCGCCTTGTCCAACTTGAGATGGGGGCTGCGGTTGTTGACCTTGAGGGTGGTCAGATCCTGGTGGGAGAAGCCCCCCTGACCCTCGACGTCTACGAACTCGAGCTCCAGGGAGCCGTGGAACGCCAGCCGCAGTCCGCTCGACAGGCTGATCTCTAGTCTGGGCTTGGAGGGCGTGACCGCCGGGTTGGGCGTAGGCCTTGGAGCAGGTTTCGCTTGGGATTTTGTGACTGCAGGTTTGGGTTTGGGTTTGGTCTCGGTAACAGGCTTCGCTTTGACTTTGATCTTGGTGGCTGGTTTCGCTTTGGCCTTGCTCGCAGGGGTGGACGGCGGATTTGGGCTGCGTGAGGGCTGCGCTATGGGATCTGCCTTGGGCCTGGTCTGGTCGGCTGGGGCCGATCTCGCCTGGGCAGCCAAAGTGAGGCATCCCAATACCGATAGCAGAGCAATTAGAGGCTTGGACAATGTTCTTCTCGCCCTCAGGTTTGGCAAAATCGCCAACAGTGAACCCCCAAAACTGCAAATACCGATCCACCCCAGTCGCCAGCTTCGTACCGGGGCCCACGATGGACCAAATCCCGCGTCATTACACAGTCACCACCCCTCGCGTCCTCCCAAGAGAAAGCTCCCCGACCTCGACTGAGTCTCCCCCCAACAGGACAAAAAAACCAGTTATTTCAACACAGTCAAGTTCACGCCCCACTGTCGTGTTTTGCGAGATATCGGAAAACACGACAGGGGGACGTAGTTAACTAATTAGCTTGTTGGAACAGAAGTATTGACAAAAGAACAATAAATTTGCGTGGTTATCCCTTGTTTTTTGTGCTGGAACCCCCAAATGGGGGTTGGGATCGAGGTAAGTGTCTGGAATACTATGATAAACCAGTGGTTTTCTGGGCTCATAAGTGAATAAGTTAACTACGTCCCCATTCCTCTTTGCCAGATCCGGGCAAATGGTGTACGTGTCGAGGCTATGAAGGC
>JAOZUO010000148.1:0-5453 GCA_029938605.1 Deltaproteobacteria bacterium
ATTCCCAGGGCGGTGGCGGAGGCATGGCCTATGCTTCTCGGATCAAACCTGGCCTACGCCCCGTCGTCCTTGCCATCGCCTGTGGGGGTAGCCATCATGGGGTAAGCCGCCGGCGTAGGACCCATTGGCGGAAGCCCCATTGGTGTAGGACCCGCTGCCCGGAGGACATCCCATGGATCGCTACGGACTCACACAAAACCGCCGCCCCGACCTGGCGCCCGATCATGTCAAGGAGCTGCCCAGGGTCGAAGGGAACGCGCTGGCCATTTTCGACGCCGACGGGACCCTGTGGACCGACGATGTGGCGGACGACTTCACCTGCTGGATGATCGACCAGGGCCACGTGGACGGTAAACGCTGGGAGGAGTACATGCGAATTTACGCCGCGGATCCGCCCACGGGCTGCGAATTCCTGCTCACGTTCTACACGGGCCTGGCCCCGGCGTCCCTGGCCAAATACGTGCAGACCTGGTGGGACAACCACGCTCACCGAAACTGGATCGGGCAGGTGGTCGAGGCCCTACACTGGGTGGCCCAGAGGGGCTACCGGGTCTGGATCGTGTCGGGCACCCCGACGAATTTCTTGCTCCCCCTCCAGCGGATGCTACCGGTGGAAAAGGTGGTGGCCATGGACTTCGCCGTGGACAGCGCCCGACGGTTCACCGGCCAGGTCGCGGGTATCCCCTGCGCCGGCGAAGGCAAAGCCACCAAGCTCCGTACCCTGGTCGACGGCCGCGCCGTAGCCCTCGCCGTGGGCAACGGCAGCTTGGACGGCCCCATGATGGCGCTGGCTACCCGGGCCTGGAGCGTGTACCCAAACCCGGACTTCGCCGCCCACTCCCAGGCCCAGGGCTGGCCCATCCTGCCCCGCCCGCCGGATTTCGTCGAAGAAGAGAAATTCTCTTCGAACGACTGAATCAACCGAAGCCATCCCACCGTCCATCGAGTACTCGTCGGGAACTCATTGTCCATTGGCATTGTCCACTGGGCTTGACGCAAACGGCGGCAACGGGAGATACTCTGGAGCGGTCCATGGTGGACCGCCCTGACTTTTTCCAGCAAGGAGGGAGCCCTACATGAAGCGCCTGATTCCCATTGCCCTGGCCGCCATTGTCTTGAGCTTCGGCGCAGGCGACGTGGCCGCCGACACCGGTGAGGCCCAGTCCTGGCAGAACAACATCCACCAATCATCGGCCTCGGCATCGGCATCGGCCCCGGCCACCATCACCTTCACCGAGGGATGGTTCGAGCAGGAGGTACTCGAGCTCGGAAACAGGTGCTACAAGCACTGCAAGAAGAAGTGCAAACGCAAGTACAAAAAGTGCAAACGCAAGTTCGCCAAGAAGTACTGCAAGCACAAGAAACGCAAGTGCAAACGCAAATGCAAGCGTCGCTGCCGCCGCTGATCCCTCCCCCGCTGCTGAGCCGCACCTGATCCCTCCCACGGTTCCCTAAGGACCTCGTTTTTCGGCTATATTCTCCCCCGTATGGAGATCGCACTGGTATCGGTGATCCTGGTGGCAACCCTCGTGCTCCTCGTGGGCGAGTGGCTCCCCATGGATCTGACCGCCATCGGGCTGATGGTGGTCCTCATGGGCACGGGACTGCTCACACCGGCCGAGGGGCTGGCGGGATTCTCCAACACCGCGCCCATCACCGTGGGGGCCCTTTTTGTGGTGAGCGCCGGCCTGAAGCGCACCGGCGCCTTGGACGTGGTCTCCAACAAGATCGTCTCGATGACCCGCGGCCGATCCAACCTGTTCCTGCTGCTCAGCCTGGTCCTGTGCGGCGTACTATCGGCCTTCGTCAACAACACCCCGGTGGTGATCCTCTTCATCTCCATCGTGATCGCCTACTGCTGTAAATACAAAAAAAGCCCCTCCAAGTTCCTGATCCCCATCTCCTACATGTCCATCCTGGCCGGCACCTGCACCCTCATCGGCACCTCCACGAACATCATCGTGAGCGACCTGGGCCAGCAGATGGGCTGTCGGAAGATCGACATGTTTGAGCTGTCCACCCTGGGCGTGCCCATCGCCCTGGTGGGGGGCGCGTTCCTGTACTTTTTCTCCAACCGGCTGCTGCCCGGCCACAAGGAGCCCATCTGCGAGTTGGAGCCCGGAGACAACCAGCGCTACTTGTCCGAGGTGCTGGTGCCCGTCGACAGCGCCATCGTGGGGCAGGAACCCCGAGACGCCCTGCGCCGAGACCTGGCGCGGGCGGAGGTTTTCGAAGTCACCCGCGGGCATAAGGTGCACGACCCCCGGGAGGAGAACCTCGCGCTGGCCGAAGGGGACCGGCTGCTCATCAAGGGATCGGCTGGAGATCTCCTGGAGCTGCTCGAAGAGGGGTTGGTGGTGCTCCCCGAAGGACGCCGCGGTCCGCGCCCCAAGCCCTACCACCGCGCCAGCATGATCGCCGAGCTCATCGTGCCGCCCAACTCCCTGCTGGTGGGGGCTCGACTCACGGAAACCGCCCTCGCCCAAGATGACGCCCTGCACATCATCGGCGTCAAACGACGGCACCAGCGGTACGGCTGGGAACGAGCCAGTCGCTTGAAAATGGCCGTGGGGGATGTGCTCCTCGTGCAGGGCCCCCAGAATCGATTCCGGGAGCTCGGCGCCTCGGAGGACGTGGTGGTGGTGGACAACGTGTTCCGCATCATCCGATGGCGGCGGCGGGCGTGGATCGCCGCAGGCCTCTTCGCGGCCATGGTGGTCCTCGCGTCCACTGGGCTGGTGAACATCCTGGTGGCTGCCCTGGGCACCGCCTTCCTGATGATCCTCACTGGCTGCCTACGGCTGCAGACCGCCTACCGCTCGGTGGACGTGAAGGTGCTACTGCTCATCATCGGCACCATCGCCCTGGGAAAGGCACTGCAGACCACCGGCGCGGCGGATCTCTATGCCCAGTCCTTTCTGTACCTCTTCGCCGACGCCGGTCCCCATGTGGTGCTGGCCGGGTTCATCGTGCTCACCAGCCTGCTCTCCCACTTTCTGAGCAACAACTCCACCGCCGCGCTGCTGGTGCCCTTGGCCCTCGCCACGTCCGTGGCCCTGGGCGTGGACCCCCGCCCCTTCCTCATCGGGATCTGCTTCGGCGCGTCGGCCTGCTACGCCACGCCCATCGGCTACCAGACCAACCTGCTCGTCTACGAGCCCGGAGGCTACCGCTTCACCGACTACCTCCGGCTGGGCCTGCCCCTGAACTTCCTCGTGGGTGCGTCCGCGGCGATCTTTATCCCATATATCTGGTCGTTTTAAGCCCTGGATGTGAGCTTGGAGGTTGACCTTCCCCACAAATGAGCGCATAAGGCCGGAACTCTTAGGTGGAGCAGGACCGTGACCCAGTCAGAACGAAAAGATATCCGCAACATCGCCGTCATCGCACACGTGGACCACGGCAAGACCACCCTGGTGGACGCCATGCTCCGCCAGAGCGGGCTGATCCGCGCCAACGCCGAGATCCAGGACCGAGTGCTCGACAGCGGCGACCTGGAACGGGAGCGCGGCATCACGATCCTGGCAAAGAACACGGCCATCCAGTACGGCAACACGCGTATCAACATCCTGGACACACCGGGGCACCACGACTTCGGCGGGGAGGTGGAGCGCACGCTGGTCATGGCCGATGGGGTGCTGCTGCTGGTGGACGCCGCCGAGGGTCCCTTGCCCCAGACGCGATTCGTGCTGGAAAAGGCCCTGGAGCTGGGCCTCTCCGCCATCGTGGCCATCAATAAAATCGACCGTAAGGACGCGCAGCCCCAGCAGACCCTCGAGGAGGTCTATGACCTGTTCATCGATCTGGGCGCCACGGACGAGGGGATCGACTTCCCGGTGCTGTTCACCAACGGGCGCGCCGGCGTGGCCCACCTTGAGCTGAACGACGACTCGAATGATCTGCGCCCGCTCTTCGATACCATCTTGAAGCACGTGCCCGCGCCCGAGGACCGCACTGACTCGCCTCTGCGCCTTCACGTGAACAACCTGGGCTGGGACGAATACGTGGGCCGGCTCATCATCGGGCGGGTCCACGACGGCGCCCTCGAGCAGGGCCAAAACGTGTTTGTACACGGCGCGGACGGCGTCCCCAAGCCGGGAAAAATCATGCGCCTCTACGGCTTCTCCGGCCTCCAGCGCGAGGAGATCGACCACGCCGCCTGTGGCGACATCATCGCCATCGCGGGCATCGAGCACGTGTTCATCGGCGACACGGTCTCCGCCGCCAAGGAGACGCCCGCGCTGCCGCGTATTCATGTGGACGAGCCCACCCTGGCCATGAACTTCCGTGTGAACACCTCGCCCTTCGCCGGCCAGGAGGGGCGCTATGTCACCAGCCGGAACATCCGGGATCGGCTGGACCGGGAGTCCAAGGCCAACGTGGCCATCCGCGTGGAAGAGACCGACTCGCCGGACATATTCCGGGTCATCGGCCGGGGCGAGCTGCAGCTCGGAGTGTTCGTGGAGACCATGCGCCGGGAGGGTTTCGAGCTGATGCTCTCCCGCCCGGAGGTGGTCACCCGTCGCGACGGGGAGAAGCTCTTCGAGCCCCAGGAGCGGCTGCTGGTGGACTGTCCCCAGGAGATGATCGGCGTCGTAAGCGAGCTGCTCGGCCCGCGCAAGGGGCGGCTGCTGGAGATGAACCCCACGGGGGACCGCGCCAAGCTGGTGTACCAGATCCCCACCCGGGGCCTCATCGGGTTCAACGGCGAATTCATGACCGAGACCCGCGGCCTCGGCGTCATGCACACCCACTTCGACGGGTGGATCCCCTGGCAGGGCCCCATCGCGGCCCGCCGTACGGGCGCCATCGTGGCCGACCGGGTAGGCCGCGCCACGCCCTACGCGCTGTTCCACCTGCAGCCCCGGGGGACGCTTTTTGTCGACCCCAACACGCAGGTCTACGAGGGCATGGTCGTGGGCGAGCACGCGCGGGACAACGACATCGACGTTAACATCTGTAGGGAGAAGAAGCTCACCAACCACCGCGCCGCGGGCAAGGATGACGCCGTGGTGATCGCGCCTCCCCGGAAGATGACCCTCGAGCAGTCCATCGAATTCATCGCCGACGACGAGCTCATCGAGGTCACCCCCAGCACCATCCGCCTACGCAAACGGATCCTCCCGTCCAACCAGCGTCCTCGCAGCGTCGCTGCCCGAAACCGCGCCGAAGAAAAGGCCCTCACGGCTATTTAAGAGGGGAACGGCATTCTCAGAGGAGAGGGAGGGGACGTAGTTAACTTGTTAACTTATTGAACAGAAACAATCGACGAATAAGCAATAATTTCGCACCCTATCGCCCCTTGTCACCCCTTGTCGCCCCTTGTCGCCCCTTCCGCCCAACAACATGGGTTCCAACCCCCGATCCACGAAGTAAACGAGTGATATCAAAGAGTTTTTTTCGATTATCCATCTGGAATAAGTGAGAAAGTTAACTACGTCCCCTACCGCGTA
>JAOZUO010000148.1:5553-20525 GCA_029938605.1 Deltaproteobacteria bacterium
CCGCGCTGCGTTAATGGGTTCGCGGTCCGGGTTTCGATCGGCCGTTCGGAGACGACCTAACGCTGTGCGATCTAAGGGTGAAATCACGATTTGTCGGATTCTAGCACGAACTCTGCTTTGTTTCTTACGGGTGAAGGAGCACTGCCATGATCAATTCTCCAGAGACCGAGTCGAGGAAAAACAACTCTCCCTACGCCAGCACGTCGCCAATGCTCGCCGTGGGGTTCCTGGCGCTGCTGATCGTACTCCTCCTCAAAGTGATGGTGGTTGGGGGGTAGTCGCAGAAAGCTGCTGACACGCGGGCGCATGCTGACGCTATAATCTGCCGCGCGGGTATTCGGTCCGCCAGACGCAGACAATTGGAGCTCCCATGCGCACACCCCCTCTATCCACCCGGCTCGGAATCTCAACCCTGACGGTTCTCCTCCTGGCCGCCGGTCCGGTCGCCTGCTCAGATGACGACAACCCCACCGACCCCGACGCCGGATCCGACGCCACCCTCATAGACGCGGGCGACGGCGCGGTGGTGGACGGAGACACCGACGCAGACACCGACGGCGAGGTGGATGCAGGGGACGCAGGGCCACCGCCGAGTTGCATCGTGGCCACAGGGTCCGGCGCTGCCTCCACCGACACCTGGACCGACGGCAGCAAAACCGCCACGGTCACCGTGAGCGGCCCCGACTGCGGACGGACATTCAACCTCGCGACGACCCAGGTCCTGCGGGATAATCTGCCCGCCAACCCGCGCAGCTTCAACGAGCACTCCGGGTGGCCCTCCATCTCCACGAACAATCACATGTTCGACGCGCTCTACGCCATGGCCCTCGAGGAGGTGCGCCAGTGCAGCGTGAGCGCCATCCAGGACGGGGCCTACAACAACAACCAACCCATCACCTGCCCGACGGGGGGCTGCTTCGAGACAGGACGGCTGTGGACCTTCGCCTGGACCCGCGACACGGCCTACGCCGTGGATCTCGCCCTGGCCGCCCTGGATCCTACCCGCGCGCGGAACTCCCTTGAGTTCAAGCTCTCCGAGCTACGCGGCGGCGGCGGACGGCAGATCATCCAGGACACAGGCTCGGGGGGCAGCTACCCGGTGAGCTCGGATCGCGCAGTGTGGGCCGTGGGCGCCTGGCAGCTGCTGGGCTACCTCGAAGGCACCGAGCGCACCAACTTCATCGCCCTGGCCTTCGACGCGGTGCAAAACACCATCGAGCACGACCGCGCCGTGGTCTTCGACGCGGACACAGGCCTGTACCTGGGCGAGCAGTCCTTTTTGGACTGGCGGGAGCAAAGCTACCCCGCCTGGACCGCAGACGACACGGTGCAGATCCACATGTCCCACGCCCTGTCCACCAACACCGGCCACCTGCGGCTGCTGCTGCTTGGTGCCTGGTTGGCGGGGGAAAGCGGCGACACCTCGCGCCAGGCCCAATTCCAGGGCTGGGCCGATGACCTGCGCGCCAGCATAGACACAGTGCTCTTCCACGCGGACCTGGGCCTGTGGTCCACCTTCACCACGACCACCCTGGATCGGGCGCCCGTACGCCACTTCGATCTGCTGGGCTCCTCCCTGGCGGTGCTCGCCGGCGTGGGCACCAGCTCCCGCCAGGCTCAGGTCGTTCGCAGCTACCCACATCTGCCCGCCGGCCCGTCGGTGATCTGGCCGCAACAAAAACAGGTGGCCATCTACCACAACCGCGGGATCTGGCCCTTCGTCACGGCCTACTGGCTGCGTGCCGCCCACCAGGTCCGCAACGACGCCGTCGTGAACCACAACGTGCGCTCGATGATCCGAGGCGCCGCCATGAACCTGTCGAACATGGAAAACTTCGAGTGCGTGTCCGGCGCACCCTGGTTCGACGACGGAGCCTTCTCCGGGCCCGTAGTAAATTCCCAGCGGCAGCTCTGGTCCGTGGCGGGCTACGCCTCCATGGTGCAGGACGTGGTCTTCGGCCTCGACACCTCGCCGGACGGGATCCGGTTTCTGCCCTACCTGACCCGGGGGCTACGCCAGACGCTCTTCGCCGGGGCCGACAGCCTGGTGCTCAACAACTTCCCCTACCGCGGGCGGACCATCACGGTCCAGGTACACCTCCCCTCGGCCACCGCGGATGCAGACGGAGCCTATGCCGTGGGGGAGATCCTGCTCAACGGAACGGTGGTGTCCGACGATCACCTCCCTCCCGCGTCCCTCGAGCCCCACAACCTGCTGGAGATCACGCTCGTGGACACCGCCGAGGCCGCAGACACTATTGCGCTCGAGACCGACACCAGCGAGTACCGAAATCTCTTTTCGCCGCTGACGCCCACCGTCACCGGAGTGACCTCCGCGGGCGGCGGCCTCCAGGTGGATTTCGCGGGCGGCGGCGAGCCTGCCGCCCAGATCGCCTTCAATGTCTACCGCGACGGCGTCCGGGTCGCCTCGGATCTGCCCGGAGGCACCACGTCCTGGACGGACACCAGCGCCACTGTCACCTCTCCGAGCCACTGCTATACGGTGGAGGCCTACTTCCTGTTGTCGGGCAACCACTCCCAGCACGCCAAGCCATGGTGCTGGTGGGGAACAGGCTTTGACAGGATCACCTCCATTGGCGCCCAGTCTTTCACGTCCACCGGCGGCACCCTGGTGCTCAACCACGAAAAGTGGCACTACGAGAACTGGGGCGAGCCGACGCACGAGCTCACCGTGAGCGGCGTCATCCCATCTTTCACCGGCGACCACTACCTCCAGGTCTCCTACGGCAACGGCGCGGGCGCCATCTCCACGGGCATCACCTGCTCCGTCAAACGCGTGGAGGTGGTAGACGAAGGCACGAACCAGCCCGTGGGATCTGGGCTCCTGGTGATGCCGCACCTGGGCCTGTGGGACGTGTGGAAGGGGTCGAGCTTCGTGAAGGTCCCCCTGGACTCGAGCCACAGCTACCGCATCACGATCTTTCACGACGCCACCACCCTCAATATGTCCGACTTCGAGCACAACGCCCTGTACACCGGCGGCTCGGGTGGCGCGTCGGGCGCCTACCACTACGTGAACATCTCGGAGCTGAAGCTCCTGTCGCTCACCTCGAATCCGTAGTCGTAGTAAGAACACCCAGCGGATCATCTACTGGCCCTAGATCGTATCCCGTGCGATTATGCAGGGAAGTACGGTAGGTCATCACAATAGCTATGAGTGAGTCGCAGTCGCCCGACAGCCCCGCGCCTGAGCCTGACCCCATCATTGGCATGGAGCTCGGCAACTACAAGATCGTCGAGCTCATCGGTGAGGGCGGCATGGGTGCCGTGTACGCCGCCCGCCACCCGGTGCTCGGCCGCGAGGTGGCGATTAAGGTCCTGTCGCGGAAGCTCTGTGACGAGAAGGACTTCCTGGCGCGGTTTCGCCAGGAGGCTCTGGCCGCCAACCGCGTGGGCCACAAGGTCATCGTCGAGGCCATCGACTTCGGAACGCTGCCCGACGGGCGTAGCTACTACATGATGGAGCGCCTCCAGGGAGAGAGCCTAGGGGTGATGATGGAGCGGAGGGGGGCGATCCCCCTGGCGGAGACGGCGGAGCTGATCTTGCCGGTCATGGACGCGCTGCAGGCTGCCCATGAGAGCGGCGTAATCCACCGGGATCTCAAGCCGGACAATATCTTCCTGCAGCGAGGACGACACAACGAGATCCAGCCTAAGCTGCTGGACTTCGGCCTCGCCAAGATGCTGGAGGTGGAGCACACGGGGGCCGGCATCACCACCGAGACCGGGCTGCTGCTGGGCACGCCGCTGTACATGCCGCCCGAGCAGTTCTCGGGCAGACCCGAGACCCTCGGGCCCTGGACTGACGTGTACGCCCTGGCCGGGTTGATCTTCCACATGCTCGCGGCGAAGCCGCCCTTCGATGAGCGCGGCTTCGCCGACCTGCTGATGAAGCACATGCAGGCGCCCATCCCGTCCATCTGTGATCGCAAGGCTGGTCTGCCGGCCGCCCTGGACGACGCGCTCCAACTGGCCCTCGCCAAAAAGCCCTCGGAGCGATTCCAGAACATGCTCGCCTTCTCGCAGGCCTTCGAGGCCGCCGTGAAGTCTGGGGAAAGCATCGCAGCCAGCGCCACCCTCCTGCCTACATCCAGTGACGATCTGTTCCCACGCAGTCGGCCCGTGGCACACAATGTCGTCACCGTTGCCGAGAAACAAGATCCGGCTCCGGCCCCGGATCCGGCCCCGGCCCCGGCCGAAACGTCAAAGGACTCCACTCCCGCGTCGTTGTCCTTCGATGACGATCGCCCGGGATCCAAGCCCCTACCCCGCAAGGCGCAAATCGACAAGGTGACGGTCGTCGCCAAATCGACGCCGGCCCAGAACCTCGCCAAGCCGAAACCGACCACGCCACGGCCGCACACCCCACAGCCGGACACGCCCGCCGATACGCCAATTCGCAAAGCGGGCGGACGGCGCGGTTGGCCCACCCTGCTGCTCGTGGGCCTGCTGCTCGCGGGAGCCGGCGCCGGCGGCTACGCGGTGTGGCGCAACCTTCAAAGCCCCGAGGCGCCCACGCGCGGGACGCTGGTGGTGGACGCCGGGCCCAAGGGCGTCCTGATTCGCATCGACAAGGAGGCGACCTGGGCTTCCTCTCCCGTGCGGCGCAACCTGGCGGTGGGGAGCCACCGCGTGACCATCAAGAAGACCGGCTACGATCAACTCACTACCTGGGTGTCGGTCCGTCCGGGGAAGCGGACAAAGCTCACCTTCGACCTGCTGCCCTCCAATCGCTCTGACGCAGGGACGGACCCGGTCGCAAGGCCCACCCACGCCGCCACCTCCGACGGGTCCGTGGCTCCGCCCAACCCCATGGGCCGCCCCTCGACCATGGGGTCAACTCCCATGACAGCGCCTCCCCCGATCCACGTCCGGCGGCGACCAGTCCATGGCGCCATGACCTCGCCCACCATGTCCACCATGACCTCGCCCACCATGACCTCGCCCACCATGTCCACCATGTCCACCATGTCCATCAGCATCGCCGATCTCGTCCGGCTCCCGCCCAACATCGGCGCGGCGATCCGGCGCATCTACCCGCAACTCAAGCGCTGTCTCTACAAGGCGAATCCCAGTACCCAGCTTTACAGGATGAAATGGCACGTCACCTTGCGGGCCGGAACCAACGGCAAGGTCACCTCCGCGCGCGTGAACCTCGGACCACACTCCAGCGCGACCGTAGCTCGGTGCATCCAGCAGAAGGTCCGCGCCTGGAAGCTCCCAGCCCATTCCTCTCCCTACAGCTACACCTTCACCGTACGCTTCCACGCGAACTGAAGGGCGGCCTCGACGGAGCGACCTCGTCGCGAGGTTGCGCCAGCCGCCTAAGGTTGCGGCTTGCCCATTGCCTGGGTATAGATAGTTCCCACCCCAGAGGTGGACTTCGGCTGCAAGCGCACCAGGCACGCCGTCTGCACACCACCAGATCTAGGGTAGTACACCCAGTACAACCACCAGATCTGGTAGTGCACATCCGACGCACCTGGCACGCTTTCGCTTCGAACCCACTTCTGGGGTGGAAACTGATAGACGAAACCAACCATCGAGAGGGTTTGCGATGCTCGTTCACAGAATCGCGGCGTGGCTCCTGGCAACGACAACGCTCGGGCTGGTCCTCGCCCCCCCCGAAGCCGATGCCTGTACCAACTTCCTGGTGACCCGGGGCGCCTCGGCGGACGGCGCCACCATGATCACCTACGCGGCGGACTCGCACACGTTGTACGGAGCGCTGTACTACACACCGGCGGCCAAACACCCCCCCGGGACGCTCCGCAAGATCTTCGATTGGGACACGGGGAAGTACCTGGGCACCATTCCCCAGGTGGCCGAGACCTTCGCGGTGGTGGGGAACATGAACGAGCACCAGGTGGTCATCGGGGAGACCACCTACGGGGGCCGCAAGGGTCTCAAGGATCCGAAAGGCGGGATCGACTACGGCAGCCTCATGTACGTGGCCCTCGAACGGGCGCGCACCGCGCGCGAGGCCATCCGGATCATGACCGATCTGGTGGCCCGGCACGGCTACTACTCCGTGGGTGAGTCCTTCTCCATCGCCGACGCCAAGGAGGTCTGGATCATGGACCTCATCGGCAAGGGTCCGTCCGAAAAGGGGGCCGTGTGGGTGGCCCGCCGCATCCCCGACGGCTACGTCAGCGCCCACGCCAACCAGGCCCGCATCCGGACCTTTCCACGCAACGCCCCACAAAGCACCATCTTCGCCAAGGACGTGGTCTCCTTCGCTCGCAAAAAAGGCTACTTCAAGGGCACCGACGCGGAGTTCTCCTTCGCCGAAGTCTACGCGCCGGCGACCTGCCGGGACCTGCGCATCCGGGAGGCCCGGGTGTGGAGCTTCTTTCATCGGATCGCCCCGGGCCAGAAAATCTCCCTGGACTACGTACGGTGCGTCAAGGACGCCAAGCCCATGCCGCTGTGGATCAAGCCCGGGCGCAAGCTCTCGGCGCGCGACCTCATGGCCTCCATGCGGGACCACTTCGAAGGAACGCCGTTTGATCTGCGCAAGGACGTAGGCGCCGGCCCCTTCGAGCTCCCCTACCGGTGGCGTCCGCTGGTGTGGAAAGTGGACGGTAAGAAGTATCTGAACGAGCGCGCCATCGCCACCCAGCAGACGGGCTTCTCCTTCGTGAGTCAGTCCCGCGCCTGGCTTCCCGGTCCCATCGGCGGGGTGCTCTGGTTCTCCGTGGACGACGCGGCATCTACGGTCTACATACCCATGTACGCAGGCATCACGAAGATCTCGCGCCCCTACGCGGTGGGCACCGGATCCTTTGACAAGTTCTCCTGGGACTCGGCCTTCTGGGTGTTTAACTGGGTCTCCAACTTCGCCTACACCCGGTACAAGGACATCATCGGAGACATAGGGAAGGTGCAGACCCAGCTCGAGACGCAGTTTCTGGTGGACCAGGCCAGCCTCGAAAAAAGAGCCCTGGCCCTGTACAAACAGGCGCCGGCCAAGGGGCGGGCGCTGCTCACGGACTACTCGGCCAAAGCCGGGGAGCGGGTAGTGGCCCGCTGGAAGCTGCTCGGTCAACAGCTGCTGATGAAGTACTTAGACGGCAACGTACGCAACGCCAAGGGCAAGGTCACCCACCCCCCCTATCCGCTCCACTGGTACCGCCGCATCCTGGCCGAAACGGGAGAACATTTTTCGGTCACGGGCCCCGGCGCGGGCAAGGGAGGCACCCCCGCCAAATCGAAGGCGACCAAGCCGAAGGGTGCCAAGCCAAGCCAGCCCAACCAGCCCAACCAGCCGAAAGGGGCCTCCTCGCCGGCCGGACAAGGCGAGCAGGACGTTCCCCTGGCGTCCCAATCCAAGTCCGGTTGCGACTGCGCTTCGGCGGGTCCTGGCCACAACCAGGTCCCATGGAACCTGCTGCTACTCGGCCTACTGAGCCTACTGGGCCTACTGGGCGTAGCCCGACGTCGTAGTCAGCACGATCAATAAGGAAGGCACCATGCGCCACCGCGCCCACACCTATCGTCTACGCCTCCGGGCCGTCGCCACACTGTTCGGGCTACTGCTCACCGTACTGCTCAGCCTCGGGGGGGCCGGCTGCGATTCGTCCACCGAGCCCGAAGATCCGCGCATCACGGCCCTGTGGGAGGATCCGTCCGTCTGCGGCGCCCCAACCTATCAGTGGCTGCGGGATCCATCCATCGGTCAGGTGGTCGAATGGGAGGAGGACGACATCTTCGACTACAACACCGCCATGCTCGAGTCGGTGCTCAACGCCTCCGGCTTCCGCATCGAGAAGGAGCTCCGACACGACGTGCGCCTGTTCCGGTTCCGCTATGTGACCCAGGACCGCGGCAAGCTCGTGGAGGCGACCTCCACCATCGCCGTGCCCGTACCCGACGACGGCGAGCCGACCCGGTTCCCCGTGCTGGCGTATCTGCACGGCACCGCCGGTTTCTCTGACGTCTGCGCCCCCTCGGCCAACCTCCTCGACCCCCTGGTGGCCGCGGCCCTCGCCTCCATCGGACACATCGTTGTGGGTCCCGACTACCTGGGCATGGTGAGCCTGGGCGCCCCTTCCACCATCGGCCACCCCTATCTGGTGGCCGAGCCCACGGCCCTCGCCTCCCTGGACGCCGTCCGGGCCGGGGGCCTCCTTCTCGACGAGCTCGACGTGACCGTCACAGCGGAGCCCGGCCTGTCAGTGCTCGGAGGCTCCCAGGGCGGCCACGCGGCCCTCGCAGTGGCCTGGTACGCGCCCTACTACGCGCCGGAGCTCGGCCTCTCGGGAGTGACCGCGTCGGTGCCTCCGTCGGACCTGCTGCATCAGGCCGTCAGGGCCGGTAGTCAGTCCATCTCGGCCACCGACAACCTGCTGGCCTTCCTCAGCGCCTTCGCCCAGTGGTACGGAGCCGACTTGAGCCAGTTGCTGCTGCCGCCCCATGACACCCATGTGTTGGACCACATGGCCACCGAGTGCTCCCTGGGTGGCCTCTCCAGTGACGCCACGGACGTGACGCAGATCTTCACGCCGACCTTCCTGGACCTGGTGGACACCGGCTTCCCCGACGATGGCAGCGTCTGGAGTTGCATCATGCGCGCCAACTCCTTCCCCCACTTCTCGGTGGAACCCCTCGACTTGCCTCCCACCATGTTCGTGCTCAGTGAGAACGACGAGCTGGTGGACACCCCCATCGAGCGCGACAGCTTCGACACCCTGTGCGCTCAGGGCTTCGCCATGGAGTATCTGGAGTGTGCCGGCGTCGGACACGCCGAGGGCGCGGTGGGATCCTTCGCCGAGCAGCTCGACTTCCTGGCAGCCCGTCGTCGGGGCGATGTGTGGCCCGCAGACGCACAGTGCGTGCGCACGCCCCCCGTGGTCTGCTCAGGCACCGACGTTCCGTAAGGCGGCCCGGCCCGATGGGATCGAGGTACCGGCGTAGCTCAGAGGGCATAGCGGCAACCCTACTCCCGTATCCCCCCCCGCACCCTACACCCAACACCCATCACCCAACAGATCCCAGGTCTCGAGCCCCAGGCCCAAGGCCCCAGGCCCCTCGAGTCGCGTCTACTCGACCTGCGCTCCGGCGATATTGACCGAAGCACCGCAGTCCATGCAGACCGCGAGACCTGCTCGGTGGTTCACGCTCATAGAACCACACTCAGGACATCTCTCGATCATGGGGGAGGCCATAGCCTTGCTCCGACGGCGCACCAGGGAAACGACGATCAGCACTACCACAAGCACCGATACGACCAATACCCCGATAATCTCACCTTCGGATAAGAAAGAACCGTCACCCATTCCCAACACCACACGCCCAGCGAGCGCCACACCAGTCTCCATACCTCACCTCCATCGGCCCACACTCAGGGACCGCATACTCCTACGCACGCAAAGACATTGTAGGCACCCCTGAGACGACTTGTCACCCCCATTCGGTATCCGTAATAACCACTACATACTCACCAAGGCCAGTGCCAAAATCTAAGGAGCGGTGGTACCATCGACGCTCCATCATGTCAGAACGAAGCTTTCGATCGGTGTCGCAGTTCCTGGACACCCTGGTGAATCTACTGAAGTGGCCCACCGCGGCGGCGGCACTACTGCTGCTTCCGAGCTGTGTGGTGGCGGTGGCTCGCCTGGCCCTCACCATCGCCCATGAGCCCACCCCCATGATGTGGTTCGCCGCCGGCGCCGGAGGGTACTGGCTTGCCTGGCGCCTGGTCCTACGTCGTCCGCTCCTGGGCTCCTTCCTACCGACCCTGGAGCACGAGCTCACCCATGCCCTCTTCGCCCTGATCACCTTCCACCCCATCATCGCCATAAAGGCCACCTGGCGCGGAGGAGGGGTGATGCGCTACGTGGGCGAGGGCAACTGGCTGATCACCATCGCACCCTACTTCTTCCCAACGCTGTCAGTGTTGTTGATGCTGGTCATCGGGCTGGTTCCGGGGACCTGGCACCAGACCGCAGCCACGCTGCTCGGGGTCACGGTGGCCTACCACGTCATCTCCACCTGGCGCGAAACTCACATGGGCCAACCGGACCTGCAGAAGGTGGGGCTCCCCTTCGCCATCGGGCTATTGCCGAGCGCCAACCTCGCCGCCCTCGGCGCGGTGCTCTCCTTCGCCCACGGCGGAGTCGGGGGGATGGCCTCCTTCGGCGGCGACATCGCACAATTCACCACGCGAATGATCCAATGGGTCGCGGCGTAAAGAGCTACTCGCCGGTCGCAGCGTAAAGAACTACTCGCCGGTCGCGGCGTAAAGAGCTACTCGCCGGTCGCGACGTAAAGAGCTACTCGCCGTTCGCGGCGTGGAGGGTCACCCGGTTGCGGCCGCCCTCCTTGGAGACGTACAGCGCCGAATCTGCGGCCCCCAGCAAGGCGTCGTGCGTGGCGAAGGTAGTCGTGGGCATGCAGGCCACCCCCATGCTCATGGTCACCGGCAACCGCTCTCCCCGCCAGATGAAGGCGTGATTCGCGATGGCCTCGCGGATCGCGTTGCCCAGGGCCTGGGCCTCGGCGGGAGGAGTGTGGGTGATGAGGGTGAACTCCTCACCGCCGTACCGACAAAAGAGATCATCGGCGCCGAGCAGCGCATGAACGACCTGCACCAGATCCCGCAGCACCATATCCCCGGCGGGGTGGCCCCAGTTGTCGTTTACATGCTTGAAGTGGTCGATGTCCATCATGATCAGCGCCAGGTCAGAGCCCGCGCGCTGGGCCGTGAAGAACTCCGTCTCCATGCGCTCACTGTAGAAGCGCTTGTTGTAGGCCTTGGTCAGTCCGTCCCGAAGGGCCGAGTCGTACATCTGCCGCTGGAACCCCTCATCGAGCCCGTCGGAGAAGGCGTAGCGGAGCACCGTATTGGACCCGATCTGAATCTTGTCCCCATCGGCGAGGGCCTGCGTTTCGATACGCTCGCCGTTGACAAAAGTCCCGTTCGTAGACCGGAGATCCTCCACGAAGAGCTTCCCCATGGGGAGCTGGCGGACCCGACAGTGAATACGGCTGATACCTTCGTCAACGATTCGAAACGTGGCCTTCTGGTCCCGGCCGATGTCGGCCTGCCCCTCGACGCGGAGCATCTCCCCCAACCGGTTGCCCGCGATCACCACGAGGTAGGAGTGCATATCCTTCAGGGCGCCGAGGAGATCCTCATCAGGCCCATCAGTGACCCGCGTAGCATCCATATCGTCGTCATAGTCACTGTCGAAATCGTCTACCACTGATCCTACCTCTGATCTTACCTCTAGTAAGGAGTACGGTGAAGAACCGCCCCGCATCCGACGAATCATCCTCGTTTTGGGCCAGAGAAGCAAGGGAGACTTGCAGCAATAAGCGACCATCGGGGGGAGCGAAACGCCGTAGTCCACAATACAGGATTCCCAACAGGGTTCCCAGGCAAAGGAGAAGCTGGTCGCGAGGGCCGGCATTGGTTACGATGGCCAACCGAAAGACTGAAAGCGGCGACTTCACCACCATGAGAGTATTCCTTCTTCCGGTGACTCTGGCGATTCTGGTAACTATGGTTGGACTGGGTGCGCCCGAGGCCGCCGGGGCGGTCCCCCAGGCAGGGGCACTGGCCACCGAGCCCCGGGCCACCGAGCCCCAGGCCACCGAACCCCAGGTGGAGCTGCTGACCATGGGGAGGGGAGACGCGCTGCTCCACCGGTACGGGCATGCAGCCATCTGCGTGGTGTATCGGCGGTCCATGGAGCGCACCCGCTGCTATAACTATGGGATTACTGACTACAATTCGTCGCCCCAGGCGCTGACCTGGCAGTTTTTGCGGGGTACACTGCGGTTCTGGGTGGACACCTATCGCTACGGACGGACGGTGCGGGGCTACCGGCGTGAGGACCGGTCGGTATGGGTCCAGCTCTTGCCGCTCTCCCAGGCGCAGGTGAACCAACTTGTGGAGCGGCTGAAGAGCGACCTGAAGGAGAAGAACCGCTACTACACCTACCACCACTTCGACGACAACTGCTCCACCCGGCTGCGAGACCACATCGACACCGTGACGGGCGGAGCGCTGCGAAAAGGCGGCTCCCGATCCACAGGGGTGACCTTCCGGGAGATGGCCCGACGGGGCATGGCCGAGATGACCTGGCTCATCGTGACCACGGATCTGGTCTTCGGGCGACGGCTGGATCGGGAGGTCACGGTGTGGGAATCCATGTTCCATCCGGCCCATCTGCGGCGGGCGGTACATCTGCGCCTGGGGGTCGAGCCCAAGCAGTTGTACCGCCGGAAGGGAAAAGCGCCCCCCACCCGTGGCGGCAGAGGCTCGGTCCCCTTGGCGCTGCTGGCGCTGCTGCTGGCGATCCCCGTGGTGGCGACCCGGCTGTGGGGGCGATTCGAGCGGCTGGCCCTGGCCGTGCCGGCGGTGGTCCTGTCCTTGCTGGCGCTGATCCTCTGGCTGATGGCGGTGGCGAGCACGGTGGTCGAGATGCGGTACAACGAGGTGCTGCTGGTGTTTTGGCCGACCGATCTTCTGCTGGTGGTGCTCGGGGCGCGACGGCGGCAGTGGTACGTGCGGATCCGAATGGGGTGGCTGGGTGCGTTGGCGCTGCTGCTGCTCGTCGGGGTGCTGGTGCAGCCGCTTTGGGTGATGGTGCTGATGGTCGCCCTGCCCTGTCTGGCCACGGCACGCTGGTCTCTGCCGTCTCCACCGTCTCCGCCGTCTCCGCCGTCTCCGCCTGACGCGGGAGACAGCAAGTGCTATGGTGGCCCGCAAAAGGACCCCCCATGCGAACTGCCATAATCTCCGCCGTCGTCACCCTGCTCGTTGTCGCTCTGATCATCCTCGTCCTCGTATTCGCCTCGGCCCGAAAGGGCGAAAAGCGCAGCGTGAAGCGCTCGGGGGACTTTCTGGACATCACCGTACGCCTGCCCCTACCGTGGCTGTTTTCCGGGGCCAAACCCAAACCCAACAAGATCATCTACATCAACCGCGAGGGTGCCATGCTCAGGGGCGGGGGTGACGATGCTACCAATAACCGCGCCACCCTCGCCGGCAAGTCCATCGGGGACTCCATCAGTGTCCCGGCCTGGCGCGGCAGCTACTCGCGGTGGGCCGCGGTGATGAAATGCCTCCGCAAGGCCTTCGCCCCCTTCGACGTGGAGATCGTGGAGCGGCGCCCGGTGGACTCGAACTACATGATGGTGCTGTTCGGCGGCCACCCCAAGCTCCTGAAAAACCGCGTGGGCAAGAGCCATCTCAGGGCCACGGGCATGGCCCCCCACAACGGCCTGCCCATCCACAACGCCGTGGTGCTGGTGTTCACGCGCTTCATGAAGGAGTCCGCCCGTCGCACCTGCGAGACCGCAGCCCACGAGATCGGCCACGCCTACGGGCTGGACCACGGCTACCACTGCCGGGACTTCATGACCTACCTCGGCTGGTGCGGCACCAAACGGTTCGTGAACAAGGAAATCCCGTGCGGTGAGAAGAAAAAACGCAAGTGCTACGGGGGCAGTGGCCTGCAAAACTCCCATCAGGACCTACTCAAGGTATTGGGCTCACGGACCCAATAGCCCTAAGGGCTGATGGCCTGATGGCCTGATGGCCTGAATAGTCCCCCCACCCCGCACGTCAGAGCAATCGACGGCGGCCCGTGCTAAACTACTCGGACTTTTTCGTCCACACGGAGGAATCCAATGAAAAGATCAAACAATCTCGCCAAGTCCCGCGCCCTGCTGATCGTCATTCCGGCGGCGCTGCTGCTCCTGTTTACACTCCCCGCCCCGCGGGCAGAGGCCGCCCCAGGTGACAAGCTGAAGGGCCAATGGAAGGCCGTCGCCATGGAGATCGGAGGCAAGCGCCACCCGGTCAAGGCCCCCATGAAGATCATCTTCCACTTCAAGGCCGGCGCAAAGCTCGTGGTGACCATCTCCAACGGCAAACGCGACATGGTGCAAAACGGCACCTGGACCGCCACCGCCACCGTGCTCACCATGAAGATCAAGGGCGAGACCGAAACCGCCAACTACAAGATCAGCGGCAACAAGCTCACCATGGACAAGTCCATCGGCGGTCGCCAGGCCAAATATCACATGAAAAAAATCCCCTGACCCCGTTTACTTCCCAATCCCAGCCCTGCACCTGTCATTCCGAGTGAAACAGTGTGACAGCCTCACCGACTGCACCTGTCATTCCGAAGTGAAACAGTGTGACAGCCTCACCGACTGCACTTGTCATTCCGAAGTGAAACGAGGAATCTCTCTTTCTTCATTCAGCGTGGATCGTATCGAACAGGTCCCTGAGCGATTGGTGACGATGTAGAGGAAGCACCTCCGATCACTCTCTCACCCCGGCTGGCGCCACTGCCGATTAGAAGTTCCCAGTGTGAACTGCAAAAAAGTCTGCTCAACGGATCAGTGAGCGATCCTGGGGAGGGGTGTTGCACCCTTCCCATATCAGCAGGCGTGCGGTACGTTCAGCTTTTCGGGAGACATGGACATGAAACGACTCACGGTACTGTTGACTATGGTGCTGGTCGCCACCACGGCCTGCGGCGACGACACCACCGGCGGCAACAGCAATAACAACGGCAATGACAATACCGGGCCGGTGTGCGGCGACGGCACCGTCGATCTCGGGGAGCAGTGCGACGACGGGGCGCAAAACAGCGACTCGGTGGCGGACGCCTGCCGAACGGACTGCCGCGAGGCCAACTGCGGGGACACCGTGGTCGACACCGGCGAGGACTGTGACGACGGCGGGGCAGCGGGGGTGGCCGACGACTGCCCACCCACCTGCGTGGCGCCCACCTGTGGGGACGGGCACGTCTGGGCGGGCCACGAGCAGTGTGACGACGGCAACAATACCGACGGGGACGGCTGCTCGGCCGACTGCCGGCGCGACGAGACCCTCTGCAACAACGACGCGCTCGACCCGGGGGAGGAGTGCGATGGCTCGAACCTCGGCGGCCAGACCTGCGTCGGGCTCGGCTTCGACTCCGGAGTGC
>JAOZUO010000149.1 GCA_029938605.1 Deltaproteobacteria bacterium
CTTGTGCTGCCCTTTCATGGTAACGGGTAGAAAGTGACCATAAGTGTCTTTGGGGTGGTTCATGAGCATGCGGCGCTTCGTTTTTATTGGGTTGGATGTGGGTGCGCTGGTGATCGTGGGTGCGCTGGCGATCGTGGGTGCGATGGCGGTGGTGGTGGGCGGCTGCGCCTCTGGGCAACCACCGGACGGCGAAACCTGCGGCAACGGGCGGATCGATCCCGGGGAGTTGTGTGACACCACAAATCTGGGTGGCTTCACCTGTGAGACCCTGCCGGGGCTCGGGTTTTCCGGAGGGCAGCTGGCGTGTGGGGTGGACTGCTCCATGGACACCAGCGCTTGCACCGGGGGCGGTGGGGTGTGCGGCAACGACGTCCGCGACGGCACCGAGCTGTGTGACGGCGAGGATCTGGGTGGGGAGACCTGCTTGAGTCAAGGCATGGTGGCGGGCACGCTGCTGTGCCTGCCGGACTGCGGTAGCTTCGACCTGATCCGCTGCACCATCTCGGAGACCTGCGGCAACGGCCTGCGCGACGGCCCGGAACAGTGCGATCAGTCAGATCTGGCCGGGGCCACCTGCGAGATCCTCGGCTACGAGGGGGGGACCCTGGACTGCCAGGCGAGCTGCCTGTTCGACGAGTCGGGTTGCGGCGTGGACTTGTGCGGTAACTCCATCATCGAGGTCGGCGAGGACTGCGACGCCTCGAATCTGGACGACGAGACCTGCGTGAGCCTGGGCCTTGACGACGGCACGCTGACCTGCACCGCGGGCTGCGCCTTCGACACCACGGGGTGCACCACCGAGGTGTGTGGAGACGGCACGGCGGACGTGGGCGAGCAGTGTGATGGGATGGACTTCGCAGGTGAGGACTGTGTGAGCCAGGGCTTCGCGGACGGATCCCTTGTCTGCACGGCGACCTGCGCCATCGACACCACCGGCTGTACCAACGCCACCTGTGGAGACGGCGTGGTGGGTGCCGGCGAGGAGTGCGACGACGGCGGCACCAGCGGAGGCGACGGCTGCAACGCGACCTGCCAGTGGGAAAACACCTGCTCCCCCGACGACACGCTCACCTGTGGACAGACCATCTCCAACGTGAGCGGGGTCTCGGGCAACGACGTGAGCAACAACTCGTGCAACGGCTGGAACACGAACGACGATCGTGTCTACGCCTTCACCGCCGCCGCCAACGGCAACGCCACTGCCAGCGTCAACTGTGACGACATGGCCATGGACTACGACCTGTACATCCTCGAGGGCGCCTGCAATCCGGGGCTCTGCCTTGACTACAGCGTCGCCAGTGGCTGCAACAGTGTCAACTTCCCGGTCGCAGCGGGCCTGACCTACTACATCGTCGTCGAATACTACCTGAACGAAGGTTTCGACGACAACTTCGACATTAGCTTGAGCTGCTCCTAAGGAGGCCGGCATGCAACGCAAAACAATGCTCACCTTGTTGACGGTCCTCGCCGCTGCGTCCCTGGCGGTGTCCGGGGCCGCCTGCGGCAGCGTGGAGGGCAGCTACAACAGCAACAACAGCCAACCCATCGACCTGTGTCCCGAGGTCACCCACGAGTGTGATACGGCGGGTGACGCCGACTTCGACGGCATCTCCAACGGGGACGAGGGGTGCGAGTGCTTCCTGGACTCGGACGGAGACTCCCTGCCCAACTTCCAAGATCGGGACTCCGACGGTGACGGTGTGAGCGACGAGTATGAGCGGTACCCCGCCGATACGGACGGCGACGGGATCCCCGACTGGATCGACCGGGACTCCGATGGAGACGGCGTGGAGGACGGCGACGAGGACCGCAACAACGATGGGCGTCTGGGCACTTGCGAGGACGACGCCGTGGCCTGTAGCGGCGGATCCTGCGCCGACGCCGAGTCCTACTGCCACCCCGGCCTGTCCATCTGCATCAACGCGCTTTGCTTAGACGGCGAAACGGATCCCACCAGGGTGGACACCGACGGCGACGGAATCAACGACGGCGACGAGTCCACCTTCATCTGCAACGCCGCCGACGAATTCGGCCAGGGACGCAAGCCCATCCTCCTGCAGGAGCACAGCCGCGGCCTGTTCCAGATCGCCATCGAACCCGACGCCGTCTACACCCAGACCGATCCCACCAGCCCCGGCACGGACGAGGGCGCCGGCGCCTTCGACATGACCGACCCGGCCCACGCCTCCGCCGGCTTCGTGGTTTCGACCACCGCTGGGGCGGCGACCCTCTACGACGATCTATCGGCCATGATCCTCGCCCTGCGCTCCACCTTCACCGGGGTGACCACCTTGAGCAGCGGCAACGCCACCCAGAGCCACGCCCTCAAGGAGCAGTTCGTCAACGTCACCCTGCGGGTACAGCCGGGCTCCACCGCGCACCCGGGCCAGGTCCGTGATCAGGTCATGGCGGCCCTCATGGGACGCCCATTGACGGACTTCCCGAACCTGCCCGCCAGCCCCTTCACCACCACCGCCGCCGAGTTCGTGGTGACGCTCATGGTCCAACGCACCGACACCACGCGCAACGTCTTCATGGGTGGCGTGGCGACCTTTGGCGACTGGCAGGACAAGGACGATGTCGCCTTTCACGTGTCCGACGCCGCGGGCGGGGCCTGCCTGGCTTCCACGGCGGACACCACGGAGAACGAGTGCGAGCAGTACCTGGCCACCATCCCCACGGCGGACATCCTGTGGGTGGTGGACGCGTCGGGCTCCATGAGCGACGATCAGCAGCGCCTCTCGGAGGCGTCGCACTCCTTTTTGGACGTGGCGGCCACCTTCGGGCTCCAGTGGCGCATGTGCGTGGTGGACATGACCCGGGAGAACGCCGGGAGCTGCTGCACCGACACCAACGAGTCCGGTGATCGCTGGCTCTCGGCGGGCAACCCCGGCGACGACCAGCGCTTCCGCAACTGCGTGCAGGATCCCGCCGGGACCCAGATGTCCAGCGGTAGCCGCGAAAACGGCCTGACCCAGATGGAGGTGGCCATCAACCGTCACCTCCCCGAGACCCAGGACTCGGACCTGTACTACCGCCCCGAGTCTGCGAAGGTGGTCATCTTCCTCACCGACGAAACCGCCGACGAGGCCGGCCAGACCGACGGCTGCCCGTCGGTGATCCCCAACGGGCCCGACGACTGTCACTTCTTCACCGGCTGCGCCGAACACGACCTCGCGAGCTGCACGTCGGTGATGTTCGACATCAATCTCGCTACCACCTGCGAGGCCTTCTCCGGCGACATTTGGAGCCACCCCGAGTGCTCCGAGTACTACCGCTGCATGGGGGACATGAACGAGTCCGCCTGGGATCCCATCCTGTGCGACCCCATCGTCGCGCCCTACCGCCAGATCCTGGACGACAACGACATGATCGCCTACGGCCTGGCGATCCTGGCCACGGACCCGGAGTCCTGCTCCCCCGACTCGGGCATCTCCCCGCCCATGGGCTACAAGCAGCTCATCGAGCAGACCGGCGGCATCCTGGCCTCCATGTGTCAGTCCGACCTGGAGCTGACCATGCAGCTCATCATCGAGGACATCGCCGGCGCCGCGTCTCCGCTCTACCTCCACCACACGCCGATCCCCGTGTCCCTGGCCGCGGCGGTGGAACGCAAGGATCCGGCCAACGGCACCTCCCTGGGCTACGAGGCCATTCCCCGCTCCCGCACCGACGGCTTCAACTACAAGGCCTCCACCAACCGCATCGTGCTCGTGGGCCAACCCATGGGCTACCCGCCCTACGAGGTGGTGGTGAGCTACACCCGCTGGATCACGCCCGTCGTCGGACCGGATTGAGCAACCACCAGCCCAGATCAGGTCCCAAATCAGGGGGCTTGGACGGCGATAACGTACACGGAGTCCCAGCCTGATGCGCCGGCGCTATATCCTTGGCTGATGGCCATGCCGGACCCCGAATCTGTCATTTCACAGGCCCAGATATCACTGCCTGTGGGCGTGGGCAAGCTTGCGTTCACAAGGAATCCGGTCGCCGGGACGTTGGAGTACCCTCCCGCTACGTACACCGAAGCGCCTACACCCGAGATACCCCTGATTTGGCCCTCCGTTGCGGGACCGGCAACGCCCCAGTCGGGCGTGCCGTCGGCGGCGGCGAGCCCGACGATGAAGCTCGTCTTGACGCCTGGGTTGGCGGGGAGCCCGGCGTCCACGATGAAGCCCGTCTGGCCATCGCGGTAGTCTCCGGTGACGATCGCGTTCCCTGTGCTGTCGATCCACAGCGGTCCTTGCGTGTTGCCATACACATCCGTCAGAGGGAGGGTACTGGACTGGAGCCACACCGCGGATCCATCGGTGGCGCTCAACCGCACCACGGCCGAGGCGTAGGAGCCGCTGGGACCCTGTAGCGCACCGGTCAGGATGTTGTCGGCACCAGCCGGCAGTCCGCCGTAGCCGATCTGCACGTAGGGATCGCCGGCTCCCGACAGCGCCAGCTCGATCCGCGTCATGAAGTTGCCCCCGTGGCCGATGGCGCCCCACTGCGGAGTTCCGGTGGTTGGATCGAGCCGCACGAGGTACAGCTCGGACGCTCCGTGTTTGGTGGTAACGCCGACGTCCATCAGGAAATTGCCGTCGGTGGGATCCACGAGCTGGGTGGTGGTGCCGTTGTAGCCGGCGACATAGACCGCGTTGGCGTTGGCGCGACAGGATCTCGCCGATTGCGAGTAGGAGGTCCCTCCGGTGTTGCCGTAGGCCTGCTCAAACCACAGCGGTGTGGACCCTCCGGTGCTCGGTAGCTTGATGACATAGGAGCCGGTGCCGGCTCCCGATACGTTAGACGGCAACACCGACGCATAGCCGGTCTTCGCGGACTGACTCGGAAAGTAGGAGCCGACCACATACACATCACCGGCGGGATCCACACAGGTGCCACCGATGCTGAGATCAGTCGTGCTGCTCCACATCACCGAGCCGTCGAGACCGCTCAGCTTCATCACGAACCGGGAACCGGCAGCCGGCAGCGACACCAAAAATCCCTCAAAAGCGCCCGAGGTGTTCACGCTGTAGCGCCCGCTCACTACGATGTCGCCATTGCCGTCTACGTCGATGTCGGCCAGGGACCCGCTGTTGTCATCGCCGGGGACTCCCCCGTATACGCCCCACACGGGTATGCCCGTGGTGGCGTCGACCTTCACCACGTACACATACGTCGTGTCGACACCCACCGTGTCGGGAAATCCGAGCCCTGAAAAAAAGCCCAGGTTGGCGCCCGTGCCCATGTAGGTGCCACCCACGTAGAGATAATTCGGCAGCGTGATCACATAGTCCTCATCGGCAACGTCGGAGTCGGTCAGTCCCGCCTTGTAGGCGATGGCCCTGAGGGTAAGGCTTTGGTCAACGCTCACCGGACCGCTGCAAACCGTGCCCGTGGTGGAGTCGGGGGTCGACCCATCGGTGGTGAAACGGATCTCGGCGGCCGGCGTAGTCGTGGTGATGGTCACGGTCTGCGTACCGCTGTAGTTTCCGCCGGCCGGGGTCATGATCGGCGTGGCGGCTTTGATCTCATACGCCCCATCGGTGACGAGGGAATCGAGCCAACCACTCTTGGTGCCCATGGCGCGGATCGTGGTGGTCTCCGTGATGGCCACCGACGCTGAATACAGCGTGCCGTTGGTGGTCGAAGGCGTAGATCCGTCAGTGGTGTACCAGATCTCATCGGCGCCCTCGGCGCAGGCCAGAGTCACAGCCTGGTCGGCGAAGTAGAGTCCCGGGGCTGGTGTTAAGGTCGGCGCCGAGAGTGTGTCGAGCACCTCGGCATCCGTGTTCAAGTCCGCGTCGGACTGCACCTCGGCATCGGTGTTCAGGTCCGCGTCGGACTGCACCTCAGCATCCGTATCGTTGCCCGTTGAGTCGTCCCCACAGCCCGCCACAAACCAGCCCGTGGCAAGCAGCGCCACGAGTGTCGTCTTCATAAAAAACCGCGTAAAAACCATCATCTACTCCCTTCACGGTAATATAAAACACAGAAATTCGGGGGGGGTCACTTCCGCTTGGCGGCCGAGGGCTTCCAGCGGGATCCGTCGGTGTACTCGACCTCGTCCACGGCTACGATCACCCGGATCACGTCCTCAGGGGGACCCTGTTGGCCCATGAGATCCGTGGGCTCCTCCACGGTGGTTTCGGGCGGGATCTTGCGCACGATGTGCTGGCGGAACTCTCCCAGTGGTTTGTCGGACGCTGACAGGTAGCCCATGCGGATGCGTACGGATTGAACAGTCTTACTCGTGCCGTTTCGCAGCGCCAAACGCACCACCCGCTGCTTGGCGTCCTTGGACTGGGTGAACCCGAGAAAGTCCACACGAATGAGGCCATCCGCGGTTTTTACAACTGAATCCATCCCCGCGGTGGGGCGCTTCGCGGTGACGCCACTGCCCATGGAATCCGACGGCTTCTTTTTGGGGCTGCCTCTTTTTTGACCACATCCCATGATCACGACTACAATGCCCGAAAACAGGAACGGGAACAGGACAGAACCCACAAGTCTCGATAAACACATGCGGAAAGCCTACTATCTAAGAGCCAATGGTCAAGTACAATTGAACCCCGCAAGATCACCGAGCTATCCCAACTATATAGCAGGGGCAAAAATAAACACATATACTAAAAACCGTGAAATCCTTATGGGTTTCGGCCAATTAAGCCCCTGGCCCGGGATAATGGTGTTGTGGATTACGCAGTTGTTGTGCTACGCTGACGATGTCGTGCCATGAAAGTACTCAAGACTATCATCGCTGCTCCAGACGAGCTGGCTGAACGGTTCCTGCCCGAGATGCACAACGCCGGGCTGTTCATCCCTCGAACCACGCGGCTTTCCGTTGGGGAGGACGTGTGTATCTGGTGCCAACTGCGCAGTCATTCCGCCGAGCTCCATATGCTCGGTACGGTGTATTGGCTGCGGCATCGCTCCGGACCCAAATCCCAGAACCTCATATCCGGAGCCGGGATTGGATTCAAGGACGGCAGTGAAGAGCAGGTGAAGTACCTCCGCCGGATCATCGACGGGGATGCGGAGCCCTTCCCCAGGCGGAGGTCACCACGCACTCCGCTGCTGTCGCCATGGCGATGCCAGATCGCCAGCCCCGGCAGCACAGAGACCCGCCCGGGTATGCTGGTGGATATCAGCAAGGGAGGCGCCCTCGCCGCCATGGGAGCCGACCCGGTGACCATAGGCAACTCCATTCATATCGCCCTGCCCTGGCACTCCCACACGCGTCACGAGATGAAGGTCGCCTGGACTATCGGCTCGGACAGTCGCTGGCGCCTGGGCCTCACCCGGCTCCATTCGGGTCCGGCCGCGGACCGGGAGTGGGCAGGCCTCGTGGCCGATGCCCGCAAGGCCTTCACCCAGAAGGTGTGGAACCGCCACTCCACCGACACCGAGCTCACCAAGGGTGGCCGGACTTTCTAAGGACGGACCCTTAGAAGACAGCGTAGTACGACCATGGTGTGGGCCTCGGCCCGGTAGTGGGCCGGATCCTCCAACTCCCGGGCCTGATCGAGCGCCAGGAGATAGCGCCCCTCGGGGTCCGCCGTATCCAGCAACCGCTGCCACCGCCCCCCGGGCAGGGCGGGCAACTCGAAGTCCTGCGGCTCGGGCGAAGCGTTGAAGATCAAGTACAGGTCCGGGTCGGCGTTGAGCCAGCAGGCGAGGCTCCGACAGCCGGCCGACCAGTCCACCCCTCCCAGCCGCGTCGAGTGCCACGAAATATCCGGCCTACCTCCATCGCCCTCATCTCCCGTGAAAAACACGGTTCGACGCAGCTCTGGAAACCGCCGCCGCAAACGAATGAGCGCGGTCACGTATTCAAATAGCCACCTGTGCTTTTCCAACAGCGTCCAATCCAGCCAGGAGACCTCATTGTCCTGGCAGTAGGCGTTGTTGTTGCCCTGCTGGGTGCGCCGCAGCTCGTCGCCGGCCACCAGCATGGGCACCCCCTGGGACAATAGCAACGTCGCCAGAAAGTTGCGTAGCTGACGATCCCGCAAGGCCAACACCGCCGAGTCCTCCGTGAGCCCCTCGGCGCCGCAGTTCCAGGAGTGGTTGTCATCGGTGCCGTCCCGGTTGGACTCGCCGTTGGACCAGTTGCGCTTGCGCTCGAAGGTCACCAGGTCGGCCAGGGAAAAGCCGTCGTGGCAGGTTACGAAGTTGATGGAGTGTAGCGGCGTGCGACCACTCCCCTGGTAGAGATCCGCGCTGCCGGACAGGCGGGTAGCCAGTCCGCCTACCAACCCCGAATCTCCTCTCCAGAACCGTCGGATGTCATCCCGATACTTTCCGTTCCACTCCGCCCAGCGCTCCCCCGGGAAGCTCCCCACCTGGTAGGCCCCCGCCGCGTCCCAGGCCTCGGCGATGATCTTACAGTCCCTCAGGACAGGATCCTCGGCGATGCGCTCCACCAGCGGCGGGTTGGCCAGCAGTTGCCCCTGCTGATCCCGTCCGAGCACCGAGGCGAGGTCGAACCGAAAGCCGTCCACGTGCATCTCCACCACCCAGTAGCGCAGACAGTCCAGGATGAAATCCCGCACCAGGGGGTGGTTGCAGTTGAGCGTATTGCCGCAGCCAGTGAGGTTCAGGTAGCGCCGCGGCTCCCGGGGATCGAGCATGTAATAAATGCTGTTGTCCAGCCCCCGAAAGCAGAGGGTGGGCCCGGTCTCGTCGCCCTCGGAGGTGTGGTTGAAGACCACGTCGAGGATCACCTCGATTCGGGCCCGGTGCAACGCCCGCACCAACTCCTTGAACTCGGTCACCTGCTGTCCGAGCTGCCCGGCGCTCGAGTAGCGCGACTCGGGGGCGAAGAAGGACACCGTGGAGTAGCCCCAGTAGTTGCCCAGCACCTCCCCGGTTACGGGGCTCGTGCGAGGGTTCTCGCGCTCGTCGAACTCCTGTACGGGGAGCAACTCCACCGCGGTGATGCCCAGCTGGGTCAGGTACGGGATCTTCTCCATCAGCCCGCGGAAAGTGCCCCGATGGGCCACACCCGAGGAGGGGTGCACGGTGAAACCCCGTACGTGCAGCTCGTAGATTACCGTGTCGTGCATGGGGATCCGCGGCGGCCGATCCCCCTGCCAGTCGAAGTCGTCGTGCATCACGATGCACTTGGGGCAGCCGCCGCTGCTGTCCACGGTGCTCATGATGAGGTCGCGGTGGGCGGAGTCGGCATTGGGACCGGGCTCAAAGCCACGGGCATCACCAAGGTCCCAGTCAAAGGTGCCTGTGACCGCGCGAGCGTACGGGTCCAGCAACAACTTATGAGGGTTGAAGCGGTGGCCCGCGGTGGGATCCCAGCCCCCCTCGACACGATAGGCGTAGAGTTGACCGGCCGCCACACCCTCGACGAAGACGCTCCAGATGTCCCCCGTGCGGTGCTCGTC
Organism: Deltaproteobacteria bacterium; assembly: GCA_029938605.1. Classification (GTDB taxonomy): domain Bacteria; phylum Myxococcota_A; class Polyangia; order HGW-17; family JAJRWW01; genus JAJRWW01. Next base: position 9,390 of record JAOZUO010000149.1, read on the forward strand.
GCGCTCCAAGGCGATACGCGCCACCGGCGCGGCGCCCGTGGGCGCGTCGAAGAGCTCCAGCCACAGCCGCGTGGCGTGTCGCGAAAAGACGGCGAAGCGCACGCCCCCCGGGACCACGGTGGCGCCCTGGGGCAGCGGCCCGCAAGGGCGGGTGACATAGGATCCAAAGGAAGTCCAATCCATGATCGCGTATATACAGCAGCTGGGAGTTTGATCAACTGCCTCGATCTGACGTAGTGTTAGGATCTGTTTCGTCCATGACACGCTCTCTCGCAGACACACCGCTGCAGCCCGGTGATATTGTCGGTGGCCGCTATCGCGTCATCCAGGCCATTGGTGATGGTCCCCTGGATTGGATCTACGAGGCCCAGGATGTCGACCGACACGAGCGGGTAGTCATCCGGGTTCAGCGGCGATCCATTGCTTCGGACGTACAACACATCCGGGCTTTCCAGGACCAGGCCCGCAACCTTCGGGCGTCAGAGGCCGACCGCTCGATCCGGCAGGTGGACCTCGGCCGGGACGACGATTGGGGACACTTCGCCGTCCTCTCCAATCGTGAAAACCTCGCCATCCCAGAGGTACTGGCCCTCATGAAGGGCGTCAACGGCTACGAAAAACCGCGCGGTGCCAAGGCTCCACCAGTGCCCAAGAAGCCGCGCGGTGCCAAGGCTCCACCTGTGGGCGAGAAGCCACGCGTGTCGGCGAACGATTTCCGATTTCCCTCCCGCAAAAGCGAGGTGGCGTTAAAGCCCCTGGAGCCCCCCGCCGCGCCCGCCGCCCAAGATCGGACGCAGCCGAGGTTCGCTCAGCCCCGCCGCCCGAAAAAGCTGGAGGCCCTGGAGCTGGATGGACCGCGGAACAGTCGCCCCCAACCCACTCGGCTGACGCCCCCCACGGGAGGATTGGGGAACTGGCGCCGACTGATCCAGCGTATGGGAATCGCGGTGCTGCTCCTGGGCGGGTTGGGAGCCGGGGTAGCCTTGTACCTGGACCGCCAGGGGGGTGGAGGCACAGCCGGTCTCCCACAGGACAATGTGGACCCACAGGACAATGTGGCCGGAACCATGACCGCCAAGGACCCTGCCCAGACGGTCCGGCTCGTTTTCCAGGTGACGCCTTCGAACGCCCGATTGCGCATTGGAGGCGAATTTGCGCACGGCCACTCCATCCGGGTCCCCGCATCGGAGGTTCCCTTCAAGGTCCGATTCGAGGCTCGCGGCTACAAATCCCGTACTATTAAGGTCGTACCCAACCGCAACCGCACAGTGCTCGTCGCCCTGAACAGGAGTCCCTAGTGGCGTGGAAACTGAATCGGCTCAGACCATCAATCGTCCTCGTCGCCCTCGCTTTCGTGTGCCTTTCGGTGGGATCCGGGTGTGGTACCCCTTGCGGTAACCTATGGCAGAAGCTGGATCGCTGCGCAAAAACAGACGCCCACCGGAAAGAAACCAAATCGAAGGACATGAAGCGGGCATTTATGGCGCACTGCAAGAAGGCAGACAAGTCGCGTATCAAGGAGTGCATCAAGCTCAAGACCTGCGACAAGCTCCGGCAGTGCGTGAGCAAATTACGGAATAAATACAAACAATAGCATTGTACTTAAGGTTCGTTTTCTCCTGGTCTTTTCCGAGCCGCGGCCTCGCCCATCCCACGCTTTTCGCTTGACACAGCGCGTCGCAAGCCTATGCTCCGTTAATGCTCCCTCACTAACCGATTAACTGACATCACTGACTGTACGGGCTGCACTGGCGCCGGCACGGTCGGTCGAATACAGATCATCATGACGCAAAAACGAAAACGTCTCACCGCGGCAGAACGCAAACCGCAGATCCTGCGTAGCGCCATCCGCGCCATGGCCCGCTCCAACTATCGGACCACCAGCATCGCCGAAATCGCCGCGGAGGCAGGCATCACTGAGCCTGCCGTGTACCGGTACTTCCCGACGAAAAAAGCCCTTTTCATAGCCATCCTCGAGGATGTGGGGAGCCGGGTCCTGATGCTGTGGGAAACGATCATCGAACAGTCCCCCGATCCGGTTACGGCCATGCGAAACATCGCCGTGGACTACTACGACCGCGCCATGACCCGCCGGGGCGACCTGAAGGTGCTCTTTCAGGCCCTGGCCGAAGTGGACGATGAAGACATCCGAGCAGCTCTCCACGCGCAGTTCGATAGCTACGTGAAGCTCCTGAAACGTCTCCTCGAAGAGTGCATGGAAGCCAAAATGATCCATACGGGCATCAACCCCGAGGCGGCGGCTTGGAGCTGGCTCAGCGTAGGGTTCACCTTGAACCTGGTGAGCCTTCTGGGCTTCGATGAGGAGGTAAACAAGAACTGTCTGATGCAGATTCAGCGGCTCTACCTGGCCAGCCTCGCTGCGGACGAGTCGACCATGGCGCTACTGCTAGACAACTTAAACAGACCATGCGAATAGTGGCCAGTCGGGCGCCGGCGGGCGACCCGTGACCAAGAGAGATTGCAACCGCTTTCGAGCCAGACTCACTGGAGGAAACGCATCATGAGCTTTGAGATTAAGAAAGCCGCCGTGCTGGGCTCCGGAGTGATGGGCAGCGCCATCGCCGCCCACCTCGCCGGCTGCGGGGTCCAGGTCCTCATGCTGGACATCGTCCCCTTCGACAATATGCTGTCGGACGATGAAAAGGCACGTAAGGACACCGACCCAGCCGTACGTAACAAGTTGGCCAAGCAGAGCCTCGCCGCAGCCATGAAGGTGAAGAAGCCGACCCCGGTGTTCTACTCGCCGAAGGACGCGAAGCTGATCACCCTGGGCAACTTCGACGATGACATGGAAAAGATCGGCGACTGCGACTGGATCATCGAGGTCGTAGTCGAGCGCATGGACATCAAGAAGCAGGTCCTGGGCCAGGTGGCCAAGCACCGGCGCAAGGGCTCCATCGTGACCACCAACACCTCCGGGCTCTCCGTCTCGGAGATGGTGGCGGACCTGGACGCCGAGTTCAAGGCGCACTGGATGGGAACGCACTTTTTCAACCCCGTGCGTCACATGAAGCTCTTGGAGCTCATTGGGCATCCCGATACCAAAAAAGAGGTGCTGGACTTCATGGCCGCCTTCTGCGCCGAGGACCTCGGTAAGGGAGTCATCTGGGCCAAGGACACGCCGAATTTCATCGCCAACCGCATCGGCGTGTACGGCATCATGGCCACGTTCAAGCTCATGCAGGAGATGGACTACCGCATCGATGAGGTGGACACCATCACCGGGCCTCCCATGGGGCGTCCCAAGACCGCCACCTTCAAAACGGCTGATCTCGTGGGACTCGATACCCTGCACCACGTGGCCATGACCTGCTACGACATGTGCCCCGACGATCCGGAGCGGGAGATCTTCAAGCCGCCCAAGTTCTACAACGAGATGGTGGAAAAGAAGTGGCTCGGATTCAAGACCCGGGGCGGCTTCTACAAGAAGGAAGGCAAGAAGCGGCTGGTTTTGGACTGGAAGAAGATGGAGTATGTGGACGCTACGCGGCCCAGCTTCGACGCCACCAATGAGACACGCGGCCTGGACAGCACCGAGGCCAAGGTCAAGCACATCAGCGCCGCGAAGGACCGCGCCGGCGAGCTGGCCTGGAAGCTCATGGCCAGTTCCTTGATCTACACGGCGAGCCTCATCCCGGAGATCTCGGACACCATCCTCGAGGTGGACAACGGCATGAAGTGGGGCTTCAACCACAAGCTCGGTCCCTTCGAGGGCTGGGACGCCTTGGGCGTACGCGAGAGCGTGGAGCGCATGGAGTCCGAGGGCATGACCGTGCCCGAGAGCGTGAAGAAAATGCTCGCCGACGGCAACGAGTCCTTCTACAAGGAAGAGGACGAGATCCGTTACCAGTACGACCTGGTCAACGGCAAGTACCTGGCCATCGACGCCGACAAGCGCATCTTCACCATCAAGAAGGCCGACGAGGACCTCGAGGTGGAGTCCAACTCCAACGCCACCCTGTGGGACGTGGGCGACGGCGTGGCCATGCTTGAGTTCCACACCAAGATGAATGCCTTGGACGATGAGATCATCGAGATGATGAACACGTCCATGGAGATCGTGGACGAGGAGTTCGAGGGGCTCATCATCGCCAACCAGGCGAACAACTTCTGCGTGGGTGCCAACATCTTCGTGGTGATGCTCGGCGCCCAAGCCAAGGCCTGGGACAAGCTTGAGGCCACCGAGCGCAAGTGGCAGCAGACCTTCATGGACCTCAAGTACTTCCACAAGCCCGTTGTCGCGGCACCCGCCGGGATGGCTCTGGGCGGTGGCTGCGAGGTCGTGATGCACGCCCAGGCCGTCCAGGCCTACGCGGAGACCTACATGGGTCTGGTGGAGGTGGGCGTAGGCCTCATCCCCGGCAGCGGTGGCTGCAAGGAGTTGGTCCTGCGCATGACCGAGGGTATCCGCGGCGGCGCCAAGCCCCCGATCCTGCCCTTCGTCCTGAAGGCCTTCGAGGCGGCCGGTACGGCCAAGGTGGCGCTGGGTGCGAAGGAGGCCATGGACATGGGCTTCCTTCGGGAGACTGACCGCATCACCTTCAACCGCGACCTGCACATCCACGACGCCAAGCAGCTCGTTCTGGGCATGGCGAAGGCGGGCTTCCACCCGGGTCGGGAGAAGCTGGACATTCCGGCCGGCGGTGAAAACGCCGAGGCGGCCTTCGTGGTGGGCATTGACCAGATGTACCAGTCGGGCTGGGCCACTGACTACGATCGCGTGGTAGGCGGCAGGCTGGCCCACGTGCTCGCGGGTGGGGACGTGGCCGAGTTCACGCCGCTTTCCGAGTGGCACTACCTGGATCTGGAGCGCGAGGCCTTCCTGGGTCTCTTGGGCGAGCAGCGGACCATGGACCGGATCCAGCACATGCTGAACACCGGCAAGCCCCTGCGCAACTAGGATATTAACGGTTTTTTTACCGAGGAGATAAGACATGCGCGAAGCAGTCATCGTAGCGGCGTGTCGTACGGCGGCGGGTAAAGCCAACCGCGGCTCGCTGATCGATACACGGCCCGACACCATGGCGGGCGTAGTGCTGGCGGAGGTCGTCAAACGCGCCGGCATCAAGCCTGAGCAAGTAGAAGACGTGGTGCTCGGTTGCGCCATGCCCGAGGCCGAGCAGGGCATGAACGTAGCCCGTATGGCCGTCCACCTGGCGGGGTTCCCCGACTCCGTACCCGCCATGACCATTAACCGGTTCTGTTCCTCCGGCATGCAGGCCATCTGGAACCTGGCCACGGACATCATCACCGACATGATCGACATCGGCATCGCGGGCGGTGCCGAAACCATGACCATGATCCCCATGGGCGGGAACAAGATCGTACCCAATCCGCGGCTCTCCGTGGAGCGCCCCGGCGCCTACTCCAGCATGGGGCAGACCGCCGAGAACGTGGCCGTCAAACACGGTCTCACCCGCGAGGAGCAGGACAAGTTCGGCCTGGAGTCCAACCTCAAGGCCGCCAAGGCCAACGAGACGGGCGCCTTCAAGGAGCAGATCGTGCCCCTGCCCACCTTCAAATACGACGGCAAGGGCGGCAAGAACGAGTTCATCTACGAAGTGGATGAGGGCCCGCGGGCGGACTCCACCATGGAGGGCATGGCCAAGCTGCGTCCGGCCTTCGCCAACCCGGCGGCCAAAAAAGAGGGCGCCGGCACGGTCACCGCGGCCAACTCCTCGCAGATGAGCGACGGCGCCGCGGCGGTGCTGATGATGAGCGGCGAGAAAGCCAAGGAGCTCGGCCTCACGCCCATGGCGCGGATCCACGGAGTTAAGACCGTGGGCATCGAGCCCGAATACATGGGCATGGGACCGTCCGAGGCCATCCCGGCCCTCATGGAGCGAGTTGCCAAGCCCCTCGGTCTGACCCTCGATGACATCGGTGTCTTCGAGATCAACGAAGCCTTCGCCTCCCAGGCCATCGCCTGCTGTCGACTGCTGGGCATCGAAGGCGACCCCCGCGTGAACCCCAACGGTGGGGCCATCGCCCTGGGGCACCCCCTCGGCTGCACGGGCGCCAAGCTCACCACGCAGCTCATCCACCACATGAAAGACAACAACCTCAAGTGGGGTATCGTCTCCATGTGCATCGGCGGCGGCATGGGCGCGGCCGGTCTCTACGAGAACCTGCAGTACAAGGGCTAACGCCCGCTCTCTCCTGATCGTCTGATCACAGCCCCGGCGGCCCTACCCGGCCGTCGGGGTTTTTTATTGGAACTGCTGAGGTATAATATCCGCCATGATTGAGAGGCATCCAATGACCCGACGACGTGTTTTCTGGTGGGCACTATCGCTGGCACTGACCCTGAGCTCGAAGCCCGTCCTGGCCGCGGACTATAACGTGGGGCCGGGCCAGCCCTTGGCGGCCATCGCGGACGTACCCTGGGAGACCCTGGCGCCCGGGGACCGGGTGCTGATCCACTGGCGAGCTGATCCCTATCGGGAGAAGTGGGTCATCTGCCGCCGGGGTACAGCGGATCAGCCCATCGTAATCTCGGGGGTGGTCGGGCCGAACGGGGAGCTACCGGTGATCAGCGGGGAGAACGCCGTCACCCCGGCCGGGCTCAACTTCTGGAACGAAAGCCGCGGAGTGATCAAGATCGGCGGCGCCAACACGCCCCCCGACGATCTCCCCGGCCACATCGTGATAGAGAACCTGGATGTGCGCTCCGGGCGACCGCCATTCACCTTCACCAACGACGACGGCGGAACCGAAACCTACTCGGAAAACGCCGCCGCCATCTACGTGGAGAAGGCCGAGCACCTGACCATCCGTGGATGCATGATCCGCGACTCAGGCAACGGCCTGTTCATCGGCGTGAACGAGGGGCAGACTCAGAACCTGCTCATCGAGGGGAACTGGGTCTATGACAACGGCATCGAGGGCAGCATCTACCAGCACAACAGCTACACCTCGGCCCTGGGCATCACCTTCCAGTTCAACCACTACGGCCCCCTGCGCACGGGCTGTGATGGCAACAACCTCAAGGATCGTTCCGCCGGCCTGGTGGTGCGTTACAACTGGATCGAGAGTGGGAACCGCCAGCTCGACCTGGTGGACGGGGAGGACCACCCCGCCACGGTGAACGACCCACGCTACCGGGAAACCTTCGTCTACGGAAACATCCTCATCGAGCCCGATGGCGCCGGAAACAGCCAGATCGTACACTACGGCGGCGACAGCGGCACACTGTCGGACTACCGCAAGGGCACGCTCTACTTCTTCAATAACACCGTCATCTCCACCCGGGCGGGCAACACGACGCTGCTGCGCCTGTCCACCATCGACGAGCACGCCGATGTCCGCAACAACATTATCTACGTCACCGAGGGTGACGGCTACCTGGCCATGCTCTCGTCCGACGGCGTGTTGAACCTTTCGCACAACTGGCTAACCCAGGGCTGGGTCGACGTCCATGGCAGCCTCGACGGCATCATCAACGACGACCAAACCTCCACCGAGGGGCTGGATCCCGGCTTTGAAGACGGACCGGGGCAGGACTTCCACCTGGCCGCCGGCTCGCTCTGTCTCGACGCGGCCGCAGGACTCCACGCCGACGCCCTGCCCGACAACGATCTCCTCAGCCAGTACGCGGTCCACCGGGCGAGTGAGCCCCGCCCCGTGGAAGGCGCACTCGACATCGGCGCCTTTGAGCGATGTACCGGCGTCTGCGTGAGCGCCGACGCCAGCGTGGATCCGCCCACCGACTCCGGCGTCAACCCCGACCCGGACTCCGGCGTCAACCCCGACCCGGACTCCGGCGTCAACCCCGACCCGGACTCCGGCACAGGCGACCCCACCGGCGATGACACTGGATGCGGCTGCCGCACCTCGGGCTCTGGGGGCTCGGGCGGACTGCTGGTGCTGCTCGCGCTGGGCCTCTTCCTCGGTCAACGCCGGCGCCGGGCGAAACGCGCATAAGGGGTATAGGCTCCGAAAACCATCGCTCCGGAAAAATCATGCAAACCACCTTCATCGACTACTCGCGTCACTACTACGAAGACGTCGCCCAAGAGCCGCTGCCGCCCAGCCGCAAGGGCAAGTTCGTCCAGATCTGGCTCGGCGACACCGAGGAGTACATCGTGACGGCGCCCAGGGGCCTCGCCGAGTACCACGCCAACATCGTGGAGCGTTTTTTCGCGGACCATGACGTCGCCGGTGAGTTCAACGCCCGGCGCGACGTCTACCACCACCACGACGACGCCTGGACGGTCATCGGCGGCGGCCACTTCGAGCTCGACGACGACGCCCACACGCTACGGCTCTACAGCCAGTCCATTGGCTACGGCCCTTTCGAGCGGTCCGGCCTCGCCCACCGCCTCTCGGCCTCCCCCTCCCCCGGCCTCGCCGACCACCACATCACCGTGGAGTGAATCTCGAAACCGGGATCAGATGTCATCCGCTTGAGCCCCACCGCCGCGCATGACCCGCATGCCGAAGGGATTCATGAGCCCCGGCACGGTTCTGGGACGGGGACGGGAACGGGACCTCGGAAACCCTTTAAGAAAGGGGCTGATATTGTGCTCTCCGTATTCCATGTGCCTGCCGGACCGCGAGCCACGTCGCCCCGTGGGTCGCCCCCGCGGGGGTCTTCTAGGTGACGAGGGCCGGGCCTTCATGCCCATGGGACCCATGGGGCCCATGGGGTCCATGTCGGACAACAGGCTGGTGGTGGCCGACTGCCGTTTGAGCGCAATGGTAATGGAGCGATCCTTCTCCGGCATGACAGACCGGAGCGCCGGCTGATGGCCTTGGGCCGTGACCTTCACGATCAGCGGAGTCTGCTGCCAGGGAACCCGCACCACCCGCTCACCGCCTGCCGGTGACGCCAGGTGCTCACGGCCATCGATGTACAGCTTCGCGTCCGCCGGACTCACCTTAAACCGGAGGGTGACCATGTCGGACTTGGGCACCACGGACGACTGCCCCTGCTTCTTCGCGCCCCGGTTGCCCCCACCCAGGTAAATGAGTGTCAAGCCGACGACGATTCCCATCACCACCGCGACGCCGATGCCCTCGTACAGCATCTTGGACCTGGACTGCTTGACCACCTTCCGCAGGAGGCTATCGGTGGAGGTGTGCTCCTTGGTGTCGGACCGCTCACCGGTGGATCCCCTTTGGCGGTCACCACCACTACCGATCTGCCCTGCGTGGCGATTGGATGGCCACTTGGCAGGGGTCGCCGGGAATGGTCCAGCGCCAGCGCTCCGGGGCGAAGGCGCCATCTGCACGGCGCCGCGAGGCTGCACCTCGGGCGAAATCTTACGAGGAGCGACTCCTCCCGGGGCCTTCCCCAGACCCAGATCCACGGTGGGTCCCGGGTTGCTCACGCGCCGCGCCGGGCCCACGGGCTGGGTGGGACCGGAGTCTGCTCGAGAGCCTGGAGGCCAGACCACGGGATCGGACGGTCCACCATCGCCGGCTCCGTGCTCCTCTGATAGAACCCCATTCTCCAGAACTTTGTCAACCACCGTTGGGGCCTGATCACCCCACTGTTCCGCAGTGAGGATGGGATTTCCCGACGGCGTTCCGAACCCACGCGCGGTCCGCTCCCGACGCTCAGGCTTGGCCACGGCCGGCGGGGCCATGTCCCGCGAGGTGGAGCTCCCCACCTCGTCCCACTCATTTCGTACGGGCTGGGGGGCTGCGGTCACTTGCGGGGGCTCGGGCTTGGGCGGCTCCATGAAGGTCTGACTGTAGATCTTCTGAATACGCCGGTCCTTAACGAGCTTCTCCTTCTGGAATACCACGGCCATGAGCGCCGCACAGCTCGAGGCGGTTACCATGGTGCGCTCCGCCGCCAGGAGCCCGTCGATGGCGTACTGAAGCTCCGCCGCGGTCTGGTACCGATCCTCTGGTCGCACCGCCAGGGCCTTGAATAAGATCTGCTCCAGCCCCACAGGAAGGTCTGGTCGTGCCTCACGCGGCGGCGTGAACTCACACTGCAGTACCCGCCGCATGGTCTCTCGATCGCTGGGCGCCCGAAAGAGACGGCGCAGGCAAACCATCTCATACAGCACGATCCCCAGAGCGAACACGTCCGTGCGCCGATCCAAGGACGCCCCGCGACACTGCTCGGGTGACATATAGGCAACCTTGCCCATGACCGTGCCGTCCACCGTGTTGTGATGACGGCCCACGGCGTGTGCGATACCGAAGTCAGCCACCTTCACGTGGCCGTCGTAGGTGATCATGATGTTCTGAGGCGACACGTCCCGGTGCACGATCCTCAAGCTCTCGCCGTCTCCCCCCACCAGCTCGTGGGCCGCGTGCAACCCAGCCGCGGCCTCGGCGACTACCCGTGCGGCGTGCCCCCAATGATACCCGCTGCCATTGTCCCTTAGGAGGTGGTTGTACAGATCGGCCAGGTTCTCCCCGTGCACATACTCCATGGCGATGTAGTACGTGGAGTTGACCTCATCGAACTCGAAGAGCTGTACCACATTCGGGTGGTGGATCCTGGCCGCCAACTGGGCCTCGTCCATGAATCGATTGACGGTCTCTTCATCGGTGGTGAGGTGATCATGGATGCGTTTGATGACCAGGTGCTTCTGGAAATTCGACGGGCCCACGAGCCGAGCCAGCAAGATGGTGGCCATTCCGCCTTTGCCCATCTGCTCCAGCAGCTCATATCGCCCGAATCGTTGAGGCTTCATCCAGACCCATTCCGCCGCGAAGCGGTGCTCCGCGACCCCTTTAGGTCTTGAAGGGTATCATATGGGGGATCTAAAACCAGAGGCGCATGAAGTCGACGTTGATCACCGCGCGGTACCAGCCGCTGCCCGCGCTGACGCGACTGGGCAACTGTCGGTAGCAAACGTAGCTGCCGGTGGTGGACACGGTCAGGGATGTCCCAGCCGCCAGGAACTGTCGCCCCTGGAGGGGATTGGCCGAGCAGAGGGAGCTGTTGCCCGCTCGCACAGCCACGCGAATGGCATAGTCGTGGCTGTTGGTCAGCGTAATGGTCCGCAGGGCCGGGCGGTAGTACCGTCGTACGGGTTGACGGTAGTGGCGCCGCACGGGTTGGCGGTAGTGGCGCCGCACAGGTTGGCGGTAGTGGCGCCGCACGGGTTGGCGGTAGTGGCGCCGCACAGGTTGGCGGTAGT